>JBEAYK010000018.1:0-9775 GCA_041159305.1 Pseudomonadota bacterium | reverse complement strand
CAGATTGCCAAGCGGGCTTATGCTGAAAACCGGCCGGTCATCGACGTGGCCAAGGAAATGACCGATTTGAGCCTTGTAGAGTTGCAACTGTTGCTTGATCCGGCAAGGCTGATCTGAGCCGACAGAGGGCTGCAGTGGAGGGTGTACAGATCCGGGTCAAGCCTTATGCAATCTCGTCCTGGTGATCTTCGACGACGCTGACTATCTCGTCGATGTTCTTCTCGACTGCTTCAACGCAGTCAGCATCCAATTTGCCCGAGGCGGACATGCGTTTCAATTCATTGATGGCCTCGTCCATCGGCCATTTTTTCTTGTAGGGTCTCGTGCTGACCAGTGCATCGAGGATATCGGCCACCGTGATTATTCTTGCCTCGATCGGTATTGCGCTTCCTTTCAGGCCGTAGGGGTAGCCGGAGCCATCCATTTGCTCGTGGTGGTAGGCCACGATGTTCCTCATGATGGTGGAATCCTTGGACTTTTCGAGATTGAAGTCATGCAGTATCTTTTCGACAATTTCGACTCCTTTGCCGACATGGGTCTGCATAATTCTTTTTTCGTCATCGTCCAGTTTCCCGGGTTTTAGCAACACCGCATCGGGGATGCCGATTTTCCCGATGTCATGCAATGGTGCGAACAGGTAGACATGTTCGATGAATTCATCGCTAAGCCCATATTTCCCGGATATGTGTTTTGCGATGATGCGGGAGTTTTTAGCCATTCTTTCGAGATGAGCGCCTGTCTCGAAATCCCTGAGGTTGGCGAAGTCCCTGGCCATATGTACCGTGGCGTTGATGGACCGGATGGTCGAGAACTCCTTCACCAAAGTCATATTGATGATGTTCGAATACAGCACCAGGTCGCGCTGGATTTCAGACGTGAATGCTGCGGATTGGGTCGAGTCGTAAAACAGGAATCCGATGAATGCCTGCTGGTCGTACATTGGTACGGTAAAGGAGGATTTGTAGCCTTGTTCCAGCACCCAGGCGGAATGCTTGTTCGTCGGCTGTACGGATTGTTGGATATCGTCGATGACCCGTTGGCTGCGTGACAATGCCAAGTTGCTCAAGGACTTACTGTTGGCCAGATTGTACTCGTATCCGCTGATCGGGACGCCTGATCGCGTGCTATTGATGAATGTCTTGAGTAAATCGGTAGAAGGGTCGTAAATGGCGCAGCCGATTCGATCGATTTGCGGGATTTTCACCAACAACGAATCGTGCAGTTTGGCCAATCGTTCTTGCAGTGTTTCAGAGGTCGAAACGATGTCCAAGATGGACTGTGTCATAGGCCCTCCGTATCATGTGATGATGGAAACTCCTGACCCCAATTTTATACCGATTGGCTTGGGATGCAAGTCGTCATGGTTTAAAAAAATACCCCGGCTAGCCGGGGTATTTCATTCAGTAAAACCGGATCAGGGTTTCGGCGCTGTTTCGGCGTTCTGCGTCGATTCACCCATGTCGATGTTGATGCTGTCCGCGGCGTTCACGCTGCAGCCATCCTTGCCTTGTTCCAAGGTCATCGGTTCGGGTTTGAACTGTGGCAGGGCCATGGTCAGTTTTTTCTCGATGGCTTGCAATTCAAGCGCGCTGGCACAGAGCTTGTCGGCGACGATTTTGATATTGCCGGCCTTGGCTTCTACCGACTTTTCGATTTCAGCCTCGTTCTTGCCGCTGATGATGCCGCCGATGGCGCTGCCGATGGCCTGGGTCGCCAATTTTGCGCTTTCCTTGCCGATTTCCAAACCCTGCATCGCGATCTGCTTGGTTGCGGCATAGTACTGTTTGGTGAGTTCACGTTGTTCCGTGTTTAGCGTCACCGCTTGTCCGGCAATGCTGAGATCACCATTTGCGGTGATGGTCGCCTTGCCGCCGTCCTGCATCGTTATGGTGATGTCGGTCAGGTCGGCTTTGGCCTCGGCTATGGCCTTGTTCATGTCGGCTTCGATGTCCTTGGCAACATCGGCCTTGATGCCTTCGACGGTCTGCGCGGTGTTGTCGGCATTGCAGGCGGCGAGCATTGCGGTCAGCAGGGCCAGTGGCAGATAGCGGGTGGTTTTCATGGTCGGGTCTTTCCTTTGATGATTCCGGTGAAACCGGGGCGGAAAATCCGCCCCGGCACGTGACATCTTAGCCTTCGTCGCGGTAGCGACGCATTCTGACCGCTCCGGCGAGGAAGACCAGTCCGATGACGACACCGATCCAGAGATTGGCCGTGCCCAGAAGGCTGTAGGTATTGGCGAGCAGCACGCTGACGGCATTGTCCGGATTCATGTTGACGTTGGTTTCGGCGACCTGGCCAAGCCAGGATCCGGGGAACACGCTGCCCAGACCGCGGGCCACAATAATTTTCCAGTAGCTTTCCAGCACGAAGGGAGAGCCGGCAAGGGCATTCACCCAGGTCAGGATGACGCCACCGACCACCGGGACACCGACTGCCCACAGGAAGGGTTTGGTCTTGGCCCAGCTGGACACGAACATCAGGTAGCCGACGGTCGGCAGGGCCCACAGAACATAAACCGGGATGAAGCTGACAATCTGCGCTATCACCAGATAGAAGTTGGTATCGCCCAGCACCAGGCCGAACAGGTTCAGGCCATGGAACGCAGCCAGCACCATCAGGGTGAACAGAACCACCAGGGACAGCGCCAGAGCGAAAGCAATGGCAATGATCGGACCGACCACCAGAGCCGTCAGGGCCTTGGAAACCACGGTGTCGCGGTCGGAAACCGGCAGCGATTTCCAGAACAGGATGCTCCGGTCCTTGCGTTCGTCATACAGACAGCCGAGGCAGTAGAAGAACACCACAAAGCCGAGGGTGAACATCAGTGGCATGGCCACGGCCGGGTAGCCGACAGCCAGTCCCTTGGCGAACTCGATCTTCTGCGGATCGGAGATGTCGTTGAGGGCCTGCTGCAGGTTGATGGCGGCATTGTTGCCATCCAGATGGAAGCTGCCCTGGCTACCTGCCACGGTCGCAAACAACATGGAACCGATGGTCAGCAGAGCCAGAAGCCCGGAAACCACCACCGGCGCCCAGAAGAAGCCGCCTTTGTGTTCCCAGTACTCGCGTTTCAAAAGCCATTTCATCGTGTTCATGCGTAGGTTCCTTTCATGGTGGCGACAAACAGATCGGCGATGCCCGGCGTTTTCATGTCGCCCAGCGGCGCCAGGGTGGAGCGGTTGATGCCGTCAAACAGGAAAACGGTCTTGCCGAACACCGATCGTTCGTCGATCGGACCGAGCGCCTTGGCAGCGGCGTAATGTTCGGAACCGACCATCACTTCGGTAAAGCGTTCGGCGATTTCATCCATGCTGGTGTTCAGCGTGATCTTGCCTTCGCGGATGAAAATCAGATCACTGAGGATGTGCTCGATTTCCTCGACCTGGTGGGTGGTGACGATGATGGTCTTGCCTTCATCGAAGTATTCCTCCAGAAGATTTTGGTAGAACTGTTTGCGGTAGAGGATGTCCAGACCCAGTGTCGGTTCGTCCAGCACCAGCAGCTTGGCATCGATTGACATGACGATGGCCAGATGCAGCTGCACGATCATGCCTTTCGACATTTCCTTGACCTTCATGGTCGGCTTCAGCTTGGTTTTGGCCAGATAGGCGTCGGCCTTGCTGCGGTCGAATTTGGGATGGGTTCCCGCCACGAAATCGAGGGCGTCGCGGACGCGCATCCAGCGGGGAAGCACAGCCACATCGGCGATGAAGCAAACTTCCTTCATCAGATCATCGCGTTGGGTCCGCGGATCGAAACCGAGCACCTTCAGTTCGCCCTCGAAGGGAATCAGGCCGAGTGCGGCTTTCAGCGTGGTGGTTTTGCCGGAACCGTTCGGGCCGATCAGGCCGACGATGCGGCCGGGCTGGATTTCCAGATTGACCCGGTCGACTGCGGCCTGTTTGCCGTAATGCTTGCTCAGCGCGGTAGCGTGAAGGACGCTGCTCATGCTTGTTCTCCCTTGTTGGATGCGAATAAATGTTCGGGCTGCAAGCCCAGGCGCTTGATGCGGGCCACGATGGCGGGCCATTCATCAATCAGAAAGCGCTGCTTTTCGCTCGACAGCAGCTGGTCTTTGGCGTTCTCACTCATATACATGCCGAGTCCGCGGCGCTTTTCAACCACATTTTCATCGGCCAGTTCCTGGAACGCGCGGGATACCGTGATCGGATTGAGCTGGTATTCGGCGGCAATCTGCCGGACCGAGGGCAGGGCATCGCCGGGCTTGATGTCGCCGTCCAGCATCATGCCGACCAGTTTGTCTTTCAGTTGGCGGTAGATCGGGCTGTTGTCGCTCCATTGAATGCTCATTAGCGGGCTCCTGTCGGCAGTTTGGATTTGCCGAATGAGAAATACGGGCTGCTGAAAGCGCGTTTGGCTTTCTTGGCGCTCGGGCTCTTGCCGGCGTTGGCATTGCCCTGAACCGTGGTTTTGGTGGTGGTCGCGGCGAAGCCGGTGGCGGCGGCAGCGCTGGCCGGCGCCTCACCGCTCAGGTAGCCCGCAGACAACAGCAGGCCCGAAAGTGTTAGGCTGATTGCCGTGTTTTTCAGTGAAAGTGCCATAGGGAACTCCGGTGGTGTATGCGTTAGGTGTTGTAGGTAACTATAACAGTATAATTTTTGCTGTCAACAAGAAATTCATCCGATGCTTGCTAGTCTCTTCATATTCCATTCAGGAATAACATCACGGGGTACGATTATGAAAATGAAATCAATAAGATATGCTGTTTTAGGCTTGTTCCTTACGTCTACCATAGCGGCTGCAAAAACCGATGTTTTATCCCACCAGTACCGGACTTTAGCCGGAAAAGAGCAGGTCAATTTCAAGAAAACCTACTCAGGGAAGGTGCTTCTGGTCGTGAATACTGCCAGCAAATGCGGCTACACCCCCCAGTTCGAGGCGCTTGAAGCCCTGAATGCCAAATATCAAAGCAAGGGGTTTGCGGTACTGGGATTCCCATCCAATGATTTCATGGGTCAGGACCCAGGCAGCGAAAAGGAAATCAAGGAATTCTGTACGCTCACGTACGGCGTCAAGTTCCCGATGTACGAGAAAGTGCACGTCAAAGGCAATAACGCCACCGGCATTTACCGTGATCTCAAAGCCGTGACGGGCGATGAACCGGGCTGGAATTTCCATAAATTCCTCATTGACCGCAAAGGCAATGTCATCGGCAGCTTCCCCAGCAAGGTCAAGCCGGATGATGCCCAGATCATAGCCAAAATCGAAGCGGCCCTGGCGGCCAAGTAATTCCTGAAAGTTTCGTTTGCCCTGAGCCGCTTTTGCAAGGACAATAGTGGCTTCTCAACGTGGAGTAGATTTCCGATGAAGTTCAAGCAACCCGTAGCCCTGGTGCTGGCCGGTGCCCTGATGTGCGTCAGCCTGTCCGCATGCAGCAAAGACGAAAAAGGTGCCGAAGGTGCCGATAAGTCCGCCGATGCCATTACCAGCACAACTAGCGGTTCCGAAACCGTGAAGGGCCTGTCCGGTATGAACACCGAACGCAAACAGGTCAGCTACATGATCGGCATGGACATTGCCAAGTCGCTCAAAGAGATTGAACAGGAAATCGACGTCGACATGCTGACCAAAGGCATGCGCGACCAGCTCGCAGACAAGCCCTTGGTCAGCGAAGCACAGCACACGCAGATCCGCGAGGCCTTCAGCGTCAAACTGCAGGCGCACGCCGAAAAGGTCGCCGCCGAATTGCCGAAGAAGAATCTCGAGGCCGGCAAGGCCTTCCTGGCCAAGAACAAAGGTGCTCCGGGCGTGCTGACCACGGCCAGCGGACTGCAGTATCAGGTCCTGCGCCAGGGTTCCGGTGCCAAGCCGGCAACCGATGATGCTCTGGTCAAAGTGCATTACAAGGGAACCTTGATCGATGGCACGCCGTTCGACAGCTCCTATGACCGCAACGAACCGGCCCAATTTTCCCTGGCCGAAGTGGTTCCGGGCTGGGCGGAAGGCGTCAAATTGATGTCGGTCGGCAGCAAATACAAACTCTGGATTCCCAGCGAATTGGGTTGGGGCGAAATGGGCAGCCCGCCCGTCATCGGTCCGAATGCGGCCGTGGTGTTCGAAGTCGAACTGCTGGAAACCAAAGCGCGTCCGGCCGGTGAAGCACCTGAAATGCCTGCAGGCCAGTAATCCGGCAGGTCAAAAGCCAAGGATGTCTGCATGAAAGTCACTGTATTCGGTACCGGGTATGTCGGTTTGGTCACGGGCACCTGCTTGGCCGAAATGGGCAATCAGGTCGTCTGTGTCGACATCGACAGCGCCAAGGTCGATGGCCTCAATAAGGGGCAAATCCCGATTTTCGAACCGGGTCTGACCCCGATGGTGGTGCAGAACCACCAGGAAGGACGCCTGCAGTTCACCACCGATGCCGCAGCAGCGGTCGCCCATGGCGACATCATCTTCATTGCCGTCGGTACGCCGCCGGATGAAGACGGCAGTGCCGATCTGCAGTACGTTCTGGCTGTTGCCGATACCATCGGCCGGCACCTCACGCGTTCCGCCGTTGTCGTCAACAAATCGACGGTTCCTGTCGGTACGGCAGACCGTGTCGAGGCGACTATCGCCGCCGCATTGGCTGCCCGCAGTGCGGATATGCCCTACGATGTCGTGTCGAATCCGGAGTTCCTGAAAGAGGGTGATGCAGTCAAGGACTGCATGCGCCCCGATCGGATTGTCATCGGATCCAAGTCGGTCAAGGCCCTCGATCTGCTCAAGAAACTCTACGCACCGTTCAACCGCAATCACGACCGCATCGTCGCCATGGATGTGCGCTCGGCCGAACTGACCAAGTACGCGGCCAACGCCATGCTCGCCACCAAAATCAGTTTCATGAACGAGATGGCGAACATCGCCGAACGCGTCGGTGCCGACATCGAAATGGTACGCCATGGCATCGGTTCCGATCCGCGCATCGGTTACAGCTTCATCTACCCCGGTGCCGGCTATGGCGGTTCCTGTTTTCCCAAGGATGTGCAGGCGCTCGAACGTACCGCCCGTCAGTATGGATACGAGGCACAGATCCTGACAGCCGTTGAAGCCGTCAACGACCGTCAGAAAGACAAGTTGTTCGAGCTGATCAGCCGTCATTTCGAGGGCGAGCTGCAGGGTAAAACCTTCGCGGTCTGGGGATTGTCCTTCAAACCAAATACAGACGACATGCGTGCTGCGTCCAGTCGAAACCTGTTGGCCAGCCTGTGGAATGCCGGCGCCAAAGTCCAGGCCTTTGATCCGGAAGCGATGCATGAAGCCGAACGCATTTTCGGCCAGCGCGATGATCTCATTCTGGTCGGAACCGCCAATGCCGCTCTGCAGAATGCCGATGCGCTGGTTGTGGTCACAGAGTGGAAGAATTTCCGCAGTCCCGATTTCACCCAGCTCAAACAGCAGCTGTCGGCGGCCGTGGTGTTCGATGGGCGCAACATCTATGATCCCGAAACCGTCGAGCAGGCCGGTGTCGCCTATTACGGTATTGGCCGTGGCCGCAGCATCACCCGGAATTCCTGATCATGCCCGGTAGTCCCGAAGAGCGCATCGCCGAGTTGGAAATGCGTGTCAGTTTCCAGGAGCATGCGCTCGGTGAGCTCAGCGACGCCCTGGCGCAATCGCGGATGGAAGTTTACCGGCAGTCCGAGCAGTTACGGCGCGCAATGGATGAGCTCAAGGCCATGCGTAATCAGGTGCCCGGCGATTCCGGAAACGAACCGCCACCTCCGCATTATTGAGCTAATGAGCCACTCCCTCAAAGACCAATTGCTTGGCCTCGGATTCAAGCCGGCGCCGAAACCGGAACGCCAGCCTGATGTTCCGGCACGGTCGCCATCAAAGCCGGCACATCCCAAAACATCAGGCCGTATTAAGCATACGGCCAAGCCAAGGCATGCAAAATCTCAGGAAGAGATCGATCTTGCCAAGGCCTTCGCGCTGCGAACCCAGCATGAGAAACGCGAGCGTGAACTGGCCGAACAGGCTAAGCAGGCAGCAGCGCTTCAAAAGAAAATTTCCAAGGAACAGGTCGGAAAACTCCTAGAAGGAGGCATTCTGAATGTTGAAGAGGCCGATATCGCCCGTCATTTTTCCTATGGCGGCAAGATCAAACGCATTTACGTCACTTCCGCGCAACTGGCGGCATTGAATGCCGGTGAGCTGGGTGTGGTGCAGTTCAATGGCCGCTATTGCCTCACATCACGCCAGATCACTTTGGCAGTGCGCGATCTGCTGTCGTCATTGGTCGCCCTTTATTGTGACGGCAACGAAGAGAGTCTTCCGGATGGTTACGATGATCCCAAATTCCAGGTTCCCGACGACCTGATCTGGTAGTCAGTCCGGATCGTAATCCAGATTCGCCGCAAGAAATCTTTCTGCCTGGGCAAGAGAAATTCCTTTACGCATGGCGTAATCGGCGATTTGGTCACGGCCGATCCTGCCCACCACGAAATACTGGCTTCTTGGATGCGCGAAATAATACCCGCTGACGGCGGATGCCGGATGCATGGCGAAGTTTTCGGTCAAGTGAAGACCAATCGCGTTTTCGGCGCCGAGCAGATTGAACAGACTGCGTTTTTCACTGTGATCGGGACAGGCGGGGTATCCCGGTGCCGGCCGTATGCCGTCATAGCGCTCCTCAATGAGCGCCTCATGGTCCAGTGCTTCTTCGCCGGCGTAAGGCCAGAACTCGGTACGGACCTTACGGTGCAGCCATTCGGTGCAGGCCTCGGCAAAGCGGTCAGCCAGAGCTTTCAGTAAAATTGCGGAATAATCATCGTGAGCCTGCTCGAATGCACGGGCCCGGGCATCCACGCCTTCGCCACAGTTGACCGCAAAAGCACCCAGATAATCCGAAGTCGGTGAAATGAAGTCGGCCAGACACAGGTTCGGCCGCGATACCGGCTTCTGAGCCTGCTGTCGGAGGAAATGCAGACGACATTCGCCTGAAGCGGTTTCCAGCAGGACATCCTCACCCTGGCTGTGGGCCGGCCAGAAACCCACAACAGCACGCGCGCGCAGCCATTTTTCCGACACCATGCGTGCCAGCATCTGCTGTGCATCCGCAAACAGCACGCGGGCCTGTGTTCCCACCACGGCATCCTCAAGAATGGCGGGATACTTTCCAGACAGCTCCCAGCTCTGAAAGAAGGGCGTCCAATCAATGTAGGGTGTCAACGCATCCAGCGGAATGTCATTCAGCGTGTGGGTGCCTATGAATTGCGGCGCGATGGGTCTGTGCGCGTGCCAATCGATGTGCAGGGCATTGGCCCGTGCGGATTCGAGCGTGACGAGCGCCTTGGCATCCGATTTCTGGGAATGCCTGAGACGGATCTGCGCATAATCCTCGGCGACTTCCTGTAGCAGCGCCTGGTTCTGCTCCGGGGTGCAGACGGCTGCGGCGATGCCAACAGCCCGTGAGGCATCCTTGACCCAGATTACAGGCTGGTCATGGTGGGGCGCGATTTTAAGCGCGGTATGCGCCCGCGAGGTGGTGGCGCCGCCGATGAGAAGGGGTAGGGCAATGCCCTGGCGCTTCATTTCCTTGGCGATGTGGGTCATTTCTTCCAAAGATGGCGTAATCAGTCCGGACAGTCCGATGGCCACAGCCTGGTGTTCAATGGCGGCATCGATGATGGTCTGTGCCGGGACCATCACGCCAAGATCGATGATTTCAAAATTATTGCAGGCGAGCACGACGCCGACGATGTTCTTGCCGATATCGTGGACGTCTCCTTTGACCGTGGCCATGATGATGCGGCCATTGGAGCTG
>JBEAYK010000223.1:0-2857 GCA_041159305.1 Pseudomonadota bacterium | reverse complement strand
CGACATGATCACCGGCCTGTTTGCCAATCAAGGCCTCTTCCAAGCCCGGGATGATGGCGCCGTGGCCGACCAGAACGGTCAGGGCATTACCGTCTTTGGAGCTTTCCAGCGGTTCTTTACCGGTTTCGGCAACGGTGTAATGGAAGGTAACCACGGAATTTTTTTCAATCGACATAACGCATCCAGATGAGGAGAGGTGACGGAAACGCCCGTATCGGGCACAATCAAGCGGACTATTATCCGATTGAACGCGCCGGAATGCCAGTAAAATCCACGAAAATCACCGTTTTGCTGCTACTGACCGCGCTCCTGAGCGCCTGTGCCAGCGGGCCGGAACGCAGCCGCGGCGGCGAACAGCCGGAAGTGACTGGCCTTGGCGAGGACGAAACCGCCCTTCCCGGCAATCTCAAGGCCACGGCCAACGATGTGCTGTTCCAGGCCATCGGCCTGGTCGGCACACCCTACCGTTATGGCGGCAACTCTCCGGAGTCCGGCTTCGATTGCTCGGGATTGATCAATTACGTTTTCCTGCACAGTGCCGGCCTGAAGCTGCCACGTACCACGGCCGCGCTGATCGACATCGATGCGCCGCAGGTGGATAAAGACCGCCTGTATCCGGGCGACCTGGTCTATTTCAACACCCTCGGCGGCCGTGTCAGCCATATCGGCATTTATGTCGGGGAACGCCGGTTCGTGCATGCGCCCAGCTCCGGCGGCACCGTCCGCATGGACAACATTGACACGCCGTATTGGCAAAAACACTACGTGGATGCCAAACGTGTATTGCTGGGCGATTGAGCCCGGCTGAACGGCCGATTCAGCACCGATTCGCTTTATCGGGCATAAGCGCCTACAATACCGGCACAAAGAAACGGTTCGTTTCCTAATCTCTGTGCTTTATGCACTTACTCCGCACGAACCCATTCTCAGGCGCCTCCGGGTGCAATGAAAGCAATGTGGTGTTAGGGACATTGCCCCCCGCAGGAGTTACAACATGCCTTTTCAATCCCTTGGGCTGATGCCCGAGCTCGTCCGTGCGCTGTCCGATAAGGGCTACACGGAACCCACCGCCATTCAAAGCCAAGCCATTCCCGCCATTCTCAATGGCGAAGACGTGCTGGGTGGCGCCCAGACCGGAACCGGCAAAACCGCCGCATTCACCCTGCCGATTCTGCAGCGTCTGGCCGAACATCCGAACCCGAAAGCCAAAGGTCCGCGCGTCCTGATCCTGGTACCCACGCGTGAGCTGGCCGTACAGGTGCACACCAGCATCCGTGAATACGGCAAACACATCCGCCTGCGTACCGCCGTAATGTACGGCGGTGCGAGCATGAACCCGCAGATGATGGCGCTAGGCAAAGGCCTCGACATCTTGGTGGCCACGCCCGGCCGTCTAATTGACCATCTGGAACGCGGCACCGCGCAACTGCATCGCGTGGAAACCCTAATTCTGGACGAAGCCGACCGCATGCTCGACATGGGCTTCCTGCCAGCCATCAAGAAAATCCTGAATCAGGTTCCGAAACAGCGCCAGACCCTGCTGTTCTCGGCCACCTTCGATGCACCGATCAAACAACTGGCGCTGCAGTTCATGCGCAATCCGATTGAAGTCCAGGTTTCTTCGCAGAACACCGTGGCGCATACCGTCAATCACATTGCGCATCCGGTCGACCCGGGCAAGAAGCGTGAGCTGCTGATGCACATCCTGAGCGAACGATACCAGGAACAGATTCTGGTGTTCGTGAAAACCAAGCATCTGTGCAATCGCATCGCCGAGCAGATCACCAAAGACGGCATTCCCGCGCTTGCCATCCATGGCAACAAGAGCCAGGGTCAGCGTCTGAAAGCCCTGTCCGACTTCAAAGCCGGCAACGTGCGCGTTTTGTGTGCCACCGATGTGGCCGCCCGTGGCCTCGATATCCCGCTGCTGCCGCTGGTCATCAACTTTGATATGCCGATGGTGGCCGAAGACTATGTGCACCGCATCGGCCGTACCGGCCGCGCCGGCGCCAACGGCGATGCCGTGTCGCTGGTTGCCACCGATGAAGGCGGCCTGCTGCGTGCCGTCAACCGCCTGCTGAAACAGGACATTTCGCTGGAACCGAAACCCGGCTACGAGCCGACCACGACCATGCGCATGGATTTGACGCCGCCGCGTGGCAAGCCGTCCGGCCATCAGGCCCCGCGACGCAAGCCGGCCCAGCCCGGTCATCTGAAAAGCCACGGCATGGCTTCGCAGAAACCGAAAAGCAGCAGCCCGGGCGGCAATCTGCGCGGCCGCCAGCGTTCACCGCAACGCTGATACAAAGCGCTATCGTGAAAAAGCCGCCGCAGGGCGGCTTTTTTCATGACTTCGGATTCTGTCCTAGAATAGACGCAGCTCCGGGGAGATGCCATGAAAGCCATCAGGAAGGATTTCGGAATATCGCTTTTGGCAGGTCTCGTCTGCGGACTTGCCGTACTGGCCCTGTTGACCGCATTCGGCCACTACCGGCAGCTGCGCGTCACAGCCGATGCCTTGAACGATATGTCGCAACGCGGTTTCGAGCGGACACTCGCGGTCATGGCGGAAATGCAAGGCGGCGTCGCCCAGCTGCAGACCATCACCGAGCGGGAATGCGATCCGGCGACACAGATGCAACTCGGCAATATCGTGCGCAACAGCCTGTACCTCAAAACCGCCAATCTCCATCTCGGCGGCAACCGGTATTGCTCGGATGCCGGCATCATCAAACGCGAATTGCAGCAGGCGCATTTCCGCACCGCCGACGGCGCCGAAATCTGGTTGAATGCCAACAATCTGTACAGCGCGAAAAACAATACCCTGTTCTACCGCAAGGACGGCGTTCTGCTGAGC
>JBEAYK010000017.1:9796-10393 GCA_041159305.1 Pseudomonadota bacterium | reverse complement strand
TGCTTCGACCGCCACCCTTGGAAGCCCCTTGTTCAGCACACTCGCTTTATATGCCGCATCCTGTCGGTCGAATACTTCAGTACTGGGCATGGAGACCACGCGCACCGGGATGCCTTCGGAAGCCAGCATATCGGCGGACTTCAGCGCGAGCTCGATCTCGGAACCGGTAGCGATGAGAATGGCCTTCGCGTTAGTCGCATCTTTCAGCACGTAGCCACCGCGACGAATATCTGCAATCTGTGCATCGGTGCGCTCAACAAAAGGCAAGTTTTGGCGCGAGAAAATCAGCGTGGTCGGACCGTGCTGGCGTCGCACCGCTTCTGCCCAGGCGACTGCGGATTCTACGGTGTCGCAGGGGCGCCAGTTGTCGAGATTCGGGATCAGCCGAAGGCTCGATACCTGCTCGATCGACTGATGAGTGGGGCCATCTTCGCCCAGACCAATGGAATCATGGGTGAACACGAAGAGGGAGCGCCGCTTCATCAGCGCAGCCATGCGGAGCGCATTACGGCTGTAATCGGAAAAGGTCAGGAAAGTCGCACCAAAAGGAATGAAGCCGCCATGCAAGGCCACGCCATTCATGATCGCGCTCATGCC
>JBEAYK010000017.1:0-9781 GCA_041159305.1 Pseudomonadota bacterium | reverse complement strand
TGCCCGGATGATCTGCGCGCACTGCGACGCACTCCTTCCAGTTGGTCAGATTGGAGCCGGTCAGATCGGCCGAGCCGCCGAGGAACTCGGGCAGCACCTGCGCCAGCGCCTGGATCGCATTCTGGCTGGCCTTGCGCGTGGCGATGGTTTCTTTTTTTTCCAGGCAGACGGCGATCAGGTCAGATACTGCCTTATCGAAATTTGCGGGTAGCTCGCCTTTCATACGGCGCAGCAGTTCGGCCGCCTCGAACGGATATTTCTCCTGATAGGCCTTGAACTTCAAGGTCCAATCGGACTGCAGCGATGCACCCTTTTGCTTTGCATCCCACGCGGCATACACATCGGTCGGGATCTCGAACGGCGCATACGGCCAATCGATCGCCGCGCGTGTGGCCGCGATCTCCGCATCGCCCAGCGCAGCACCATGGACTTTGTCCGTGCCCTGCATCGTGGGAGCCCCTTTGCCGATCACGGTCTTGCAGCAAATGAGCGTCGGTCGCTCAGATTTTTTTGCAGCGGCAATCGCTGCATCGACCGCCTTCACATCATGGCCATCCACATTCGGGATCACGTTCCAGCCATAGGCGTCGAAACGCTTCGGTGTGTCATCTCGGAACCAGCCTTCCACCTTGCCATCGATGGAAATGCCATTGTCGTCATACAGCACGATCAGCTTGGACAGGCGCAGCGTGCCCGCCAGCGAACACACTTCATGGCTGATACCTTCCATCAGACAACCGTCACCAAGGAAGACATAGGTGTGATGATCGATCACGTCAAAGCCGGGCTTGTTGAATTGCGCGGCCAGCAGCGCTTCGGCCAATTCCCGGTTGTTTCCTTCCACGACTGGATGGATGCGGTGAGCGGCGGCTTCAATGAAAACGGCTTGAATGTCGTTCGCGCTCACGAAATCGCGTCCTTCGATGTAGGCGTGGGCTTTGCCAGCGGACAGCAGAGACATGCCGGCGCGCGGAGACAGTCCTACCCGGATGCCGGGAAACTGCCGGGATTGTGCAATCAGCCGTTGCAGGTAATCAATCAGGGCTTCCGAGCAATGCAATGCCTGGACCTCCGTGCGCAGCTGCCGCAGTGACGCCGGATCGGGAAATTCGGATTGAATCGCGCTGCTGCCTGCAATGCCGTGTTTGAGCAGGGCGCGCTCCTGTTCCGCCGGTATGTAGCCCATACGGATCCGCAGGGTGAATCGGTCGAGTTGTGAGTCCGGTAGCGGGAATGTGCCGGACAGATCGGTCGGATTCTGTGTGGCGATGACCAGAAACGGATCGGGCAACGGGTAGGTGCTGCCGTCGACACTGACCTGGTGTTCGGCCATGGCTTCCAGCAGCGCACTTTGTGTCCGTGGCGGCGCCCGGTTGATTTCATCAGCCAGCAAAATGGCGGTAAATACCGCGCCGGGATGGAATTCGAATCGGCGTTTTTCGGGATCGAATACCGAAACCCCGAGGATGTCGGAGGGCAGGAGGTCCGCGGTGAACTGGATGCGTTTGAAGGCCAAGCCAAGTGCTGCGGCCAAAGTCCGGGCCAGGGTGGTTTTCCCGAGACCGGGAAGGTCTTCGATCAGCAGATGACCGCCGGCCAGAAACGCGATGAATGCGGATTTGACCGCGTGCGGATTACCCAGAATCTGACGATTACAGGTGGCCATCGCCGCCTGGAGTTCAGCGCGGATTGGGTTTGCGGGGCCTTCGGCGGGCATGGACATCGGCGATTCCGGTCAAATAAGCCATTCTAAACCGCCCCTGTGCAAAACAGGTCAATATTCAGATGTTATAATAAATTCATAGAGATAGATGCTCGGCTTGGCGTCTTGGACGCCTTTATGCGGTGGAAGCTCACCCCGTGGGGTCCGGTGAAATCCCGGATGGCCAGTGATTTGACTCAGGTCGATGAATCCATTAGAATTTAGCACTTATGTCTGTCACCTTGCCCCCGCAACTCGATGTTTGGCGCATGGTGGCCAACCAGCGTCGCTTCGAAGGAAGCCTGCCATTGGCGCATATGCCGCGCCTGGCCGGTGTTCTCGCAGATGCCGAAGGGGACTGCAGCTACGTGGTCGAGTTCTACCGCGATCCGTTGAAGTTGGATGTCATGCACATTCAGTTGAATACGGTGTTTCATCTGATTTGCCAGCGCACACTCGAGCGCTTCGCACTTCCGGTGGCAATCGACCAGCGTCTCGGACTGATCAGCGATGAGGCGCAGGAAGCCTCGCTGCCGGAAGACATGGAGGCGGTATTGATTGAAGGGCATGGCGAAGTTTCGCCGGCTCAACTGATTGAAGACGAGCTTCTGCTCGCGGTGCCATTGGTACCGGTCAATCCGGACGCTTCAGACCTGGATCCGAAATGGAGCGGGGACGAAGCGGTCGAGGAAGAAAAAAGCAGTCCATTCGCGGCCCTGAAGGCCTTGAAGGACAACACGTAATATCAGCATTTCGTTTGGAGTCTTACCATGGCCGTTCAAAAATCCCGTCGTACCCCGTCCACCCGCGGCATGCGTCGTTCGCACGATGCGCTGTCCGCCAAGCAGCTTGCCACCGATCCGACCACCGGTGAAACCCATCTGCGTCACCACGTGACCAAAGACGGTTTCTACCGCGGCCGTAAAGTGGTCGACGTCAAGTCGGCTGTCGAAGAAACCGAAGAATAAGGCTTGCCCGCCTGTCGGGTATGCTCTAAGGTATTTAAGGCGAGCTACGGCTCGCCTTAAGCTTTTCTGAAACAGGACAACTATTCCATGGCCACATTTTCGCGCATCGCCGGTACCGGCAGCTATCTGCCCGAGCGTATCCTCACCAACGCCGATCTGGAAAAGATCGTCGACACCAGTGATGAGTGGATTGTCAGCCGCAGCGGTATCCGCGAGCGCCATGTCGCTGCCGAGGGTGAAACCACCAGTGACCTGGCCTACCACGCTTCTCTGAAGGCACT
Source organism: Pseudomonadota bacterium (assembly GCA_041159305.1). Lineage (GTDB taxonomy): Bacteria > Pseudomonadota > Gammaproteobacteria > Xanthomonadales > Xanthomonadaceae > Arenimonas. The sequence goes on along the minus strand of JBEAYK010000017.1, from coordinate 6,830 downwards.
CGAAGCCGCCGGTCTGCGGGCCGATGAAGTCGAGCTGATCATCGTCGGCACCACCACGCCCGATATCGTGTTTCCGTCCACCGCCTGCCTGCTGCAGGACAAACTCGGCGTCGGCGGTTGCGGGGCGTTCGATGTCAATGCCGCCTGCTCCGGATTCATCTTCGCGCTGAGCGTGGCCGATCAGTTCATCCGTGCCGGCACCGTCAAGAACGCCCTTGTGGTCGGTTCGGAAACCCTGACGCGCTTGGTGGACTGGACCGACCGCGCGACCTGCGTGCTGTTCGGCGATGGCGCGGGCGCCGTGGTGTTGAAAGCCGACACTGAAGCCGGCATTCTGTCGACCCACCTGCATTCGGATGGCGGCAAGAAAGAACTGCTGATTTGTCCCGTCGGTCCCTCCAAAGGTTTCGATATCAGCGCGCCCAATGCTGGCGTGAAAATCCTCATGGCCGGCAGCGAAGTCTTCAAGCATGCGGTCAAGGCACTCGACTCCGTGGTCGACGAAACCCTGAACGCCAATGGCCTGAGCAAGGCCGATTTGGATTGGCTGATTCCACATCAGGCCAATCTGCGCATCATCGAGGCCACCGCCAAGCGTCTCGATATGTCGATGGATCAGGTCATCGTGACCGTCGACAAGACCGGAAATACGTCAGCTGGCTCGGTGCCGCTGGCGCTGGATGAAGCGGTACGTTCCGGAAAAATCCAGCGCGGTCAATTGATGCTGCTGGAAGCCTTCGGTGGCGGCTTCACCTGGGGTTCGGCACTGATCCGCTATTGATCCGACCGGACTTGTGAGTACGGTCGATTAACTGGTCTAATGGCGGCCATTCCCAACCGGAGCCGCTCAAACATGATTCCGCATCTGGCATTTGTTTTCCCCGGACAGGGCTCGCAGTCGCAAGGCATGCTGGCCGAGTTGGCCGCCGTGCATCCTGTCATTCTCGAAACCTTCGCCGAGGCTTCCGAGGGCGCCGGTGTCGATCTCTGGCAGATCAGCCAAGACAATCCCGAAGACCGTCTGAACCAGACCGAATTCACCCAGCCTGCGCTGCTTGCCGCGAATATCGCGCTCTGGCGTCTCTGGCAGGAGCAGGCCCTGCCGCAGCCGGCGATTCTTTCCGGCCATAGTCTGGGCGAATATGCGGCGCTGGTCGCCTCCGGTGCGCTGTCCCTGAAAGACGGCACCCATCTGGTGCGCCTGCGTGGCCAATTCATGCAGGCCGCCGTGCCGGCCGGTACCGGGGCTATGGCGGCTGTACTTGGTGCCGAGGATGCCCAGGTCGAGCAGATTTGCAGCGAAGCCAGCACAGCCGATTCCGTGGTGGTGCCGGCCAACTACAATTCGTCCGGCCAGATCGTCATCGGCGGCCATGCCGATGCGGTGGATCGTGCCATTACCGCATTGCAGGCCGCGGGTATCCGTAAAACCGTCAAGCTTGCGGTCAGCGTTCCATCACACACGCCTCTCATGCGCGAAGCAGCCGAGCAACTCCGTGACGCGATTGCCGCAACGGTGTGGCAGAGTCCGGACCGGCCGGTCATCCACAACGTCGATGCTGCACCGAAAACCGATGTTGCCGCGATTCAACGCGCCCTCGTCGAGCAGCTTTACCTGCCGGTGCAATGGACCCGATGCACGCAGGTCTTGGTAACGGCCGGCGTCCGCCACACGGTGGAATGCGGTCCCGGAAAGGTGTTGGCTGGACTGATTAAACGCATCGACAAATCGGTTTCGACCTATAATCTGGCCAGCGCCGCCGAGTGGCAGGCTACGGCATCACAAGCTTTCGAATAAGGATACGCAATGACCCATGATCTCAGCGGTGAAGTGGTTCTGGTCACCGGCGCCAGCCGGGGCATCGGTGCGGCGATTGCCGATTTGTTGGCCGCGCGCGGCGCCAAAGTGGTTGGCACGGCCACGACTGAAGCCGGAGCACAGGCCATCACGGCCCGTATGGCTGCCCTTGGCGGTCTCGGGAAAGTGCTCGATGTCACCGACAGCGCAGCGGTCGAGACCGTCACCGAGGACATCGGCAAAAGCATCGGTCCGATCAGCGTATTGGTCAACAATGCCGGCATTACCCGTGATCAGATTCTGATGCGCATGAAGGACGAGGATTGGAACATCATTCTCGACACGAATCTGAGTTCGGTCTACCGTACCAGCAAAGCGGTCATGCGCGGCATGATGAAAGCGCGCAAGGGTCGCATCATCAACATCGCTTCGGTCATCGGTTTGACCGGCAACGCCGGCCAGGCCAACTATGCCGCCGCTAAGGCCGGAATCATTGCTTTTTCGAAGTCCCTGGCCAAGGAAATCGGCTCCCGCGGCATTACCGTCAACGTGGTGGCGCCTGGATTCATTCAGACCGACATGACCGACACGCTGCCGGAAGAAGCCAAACAGGCGCTGATGGGACAGATCGCCCTGGGGCGACTGGGCAGCCCGTCCGACATCGCCGAAGCGGTGGCGTTTCTGGCCGGTCCTGCGGCAGCCTATATCACCGGCGAAACCCTGAATGTGAATGGCGGCATGTACATGCCATGACCATTCCGGTCAAAGTTTGATAAAATACTCTAAATCCTGTCCGGCGTGGTTTGGGCCAAGCGCCGGCGGCATGATTCCACAGCCCAAAATCGTTACTCCTCGGGAGGAGACAGTTTCATGAGCACTATTGAAGAACGCGTTAAGAAAATTGTGGTTGAGCAGCTGGGCGTGAAGGAAGATGAAGCCACCGCCAACGCCTCGTTCGTGGATGATCTTGGCGCCGACTCGCTCGATACCGTCGAACTGGTGATGGCACTCGAAGAAGAGTTCGAATGCGAAATTCCGGACGAGGAAGCTGAAAAAATCACCTCGATCCAGCAAGCCATCGATTACATCAAAGCCCACGTCAAGGCTTAATTGCCGGGATAGGGACTGCCACAGGGCCGCTTGATGCGGCCCTGTTTGCTTCCAGTCGATTGTGCCTATTTGCCGGCTCATTGTTTTAACTCTGCTCAGCGGGCTCTGGTTATGGGCAGGCTCGGTTTATTCGCCCTGGGCTGAGGATCTCGATCCACGGCTGTGGCTTTACGATTTCCTGTTCTATTCCGGCTACATTCTGCTGTTCTGGGTATTGGTGGAGGTGGGACTGTGGTTGCGGCGCTATCGGGACGGCATTGCCTCTTTACGCGCACTGTTTGCCGGGGCCTGCTTGCTGGTGGTTTCGGGACTTGCGGTTAACTTGCCCGGTTGGATTGCGGACACCGAGATCGGCTGGCGCTGGCGTGTTCGCATGAGCCTCGAGGCTTTGGCGCCGTATGCGGTTCCCGCGCATGCCGATGTAAGGCACCGGGTCGGCATGCTTCTGGTCGATACCCGGCGCGAACCCTGTCCCGGCCAGTCTTGGCTCTGGTTGGGGCGGCCGTTCGGCGGCGGTACCGGCATCAATCTGGCCTTGGTGCACGGCAGCAGGAATGCGGTTCCGAAATCACCGCAAGCTGAAGCTTTCCGCTTTCTCCACATGCATAAAAACTGGTGGCTGGCATACCAGAATCCGGATTCGTATTCTGCCGAAACGGACGGTACAATAGTCTGCGTTGAAGGCCGGAGCGTGACATCCCACGCGAAGGGGCTTCGTTTTATCGATTCACGTCATTGAGGGCGGCCCGGCCGCCCCGAGCTGTCAAAATTCCGGAGTCTCGCTTATGAAACGTCGTGTTGTAGTTACTGGTATGGGCATCCTTTCGCCGCTGGGCAACGATTTGGCCAGCAACTGGGATGCCGTCATGAATGGCCGTTCCGGCATCGGCAGCATCACCCATTTCGATGCCAGTGCCATGGCGACCCATATCGCCGGCGAGGTGAAGGAATTCGATCCGAAAGCCTGGTTTTCTCCGAAAGACGTCAAGAAGATGGACATCTTCATCCATTACGGTCTGGCCGCATCATTCATGGCCATGCAGGATGCCGGTCTGGAAATCACCGAGGCCAATGCCGAGCGTGCCGGTGTGCTGGTCGGGTCCGGCATCGGCGGCATCCGTGGCATCGAAGAGACCGCGGTCGATCTGCACCTGGGCGGTCCGCGCAAGGTCTCGCCATTTTACGTGCCGAGCACGATCATCAATATGATCTCCGGTCAGTTGTGCATCATGAAAGGCTTCAAGGGTCCTAACTTCTCAGCGGTTTCGGCCTGTGCCTCCTCCAACCATTCCATCGGCATGGCCATGCGCATGATCCAGTACGGCGATGCCGACATCATGGTGGCTGGTGGCGCCGAACACGGCTGTACGCCGACCGCAGTCGCCGGCTTCTGCGCCATGAAGGCGCTGTCGACCCGCAATGACGAACCCGCACGCGCCAGCCGCCCATGGGACCGCGACCGCGACGGCTTCGTGCTTGGCGACGGCGCCGGCATTCTGGTGCTGGAGGAATACGAACACGCCAAAGCCCGCGGTGCCCGCATCTATTGCGAACTGGCCGGATTCGGCGCAAGTTCCGATGCCTATCACATGACCGCTCCCAGCGACTCCGGCGATGGCCCGTCGCGCTGCATGGTGATGGCGATGAAAGATGCCGGTGTCAATGCCGACCAGATCGATTACCTCAATGCCCATGGCACATCCACGCCGTTGGGCGATCTGGCCGAAACCAATGCCATGAAACTGGCGCTGGGCGATCATGCCTACAAAACCCTGGTCAGCTCCACCAAATCGATGACCGGCCATCTGCTCGGTGCAGCGGGCGGCGTTGAGGCCGTACTGTCGATTCTGGCCATGCAGCATGGCATCGTACCACCGACCATCAATCTGGAGAACGCCAGCGAGGGTTGCGATCTGGATTATGTGCCGAATGTGCCGCGCGAGAAGAAACTCGATGTGGTGATGTCGAACGGTTTCGGCTTCGGGGGCACCAACGGCACTTTGGTGTTCCGCAAGCTCTGAGGGCCTTCATGGCCCCTGTCCTCAAGAATCTGTCCGTCGCCGTTGACCCGGCGGCGTTGCAGCGCCTCGATAGGGTGCGTTATCCGCTGCTGCTGCAAAGCGTCGCCGGCGGAAATGCATTGTCCCGCTGGGACATCCTGTTCATCGGCAATGGCGAAGGTCTTTATAGCCGCGATGGCAAGACCTGCGGGCTCGATGGGGTAGTTCACGACGGCCATTTTCTTACGGCCTTTGATGCGGCATTTCAGAGCCAGTCCCATGCCATTGAGGAAGATGGCTTGCCCTTTCACGGCGGCTGGGCGCTGTATCTCGGGTATGAAGTCGCCGGTCAGATTGAAACCTCGCTTAATTTACCGATATTTGACGGTCCTTTGCCGGACGCGCTGGCGTTACGCTGCCCGGCGGCCATTCTTTTCGACCGCGTCGAAAACCGCTGTCTGGCGGTCGCCGAACCGGGTTATGCCCACTTGCTGACCGCAATCGAGAACGATATTGCCGTTGTGGCGGCCTTGCCACCGGTGCAAGACTGGCCGACGGACGGCGAATGCCATGAAGACAATCCAGACCGTTTCACTTCCGGTGTCGCACGCATACTGGACTACCTGAAAGCCGGTGACGTTTTTCAGGTGAATCTGTCACGCGCGTGGAATGGCCGTTTTCCTGGTGCCAATGCCGATGCTCTGTACGCGCGTTTATGCAGGATGAATCCGGCGCCATTCGCCGGCTTGCTGCGCGTTGCCGATTGGGCGCTCCTTAGCTCTTCGCCGGAACGTCTGGTCAGCGTCAAGGCCGGCCGCGTGCAGACACGCCCGATTGCCGGAACGCGCCCGCGCATGCCCGGCGATGACGAGGCCGCAAAGATCCGTGAGTTGATCGGCCACCCCAAAGAGCGCGCCGAACATGTGATGCTGATTGATCTGGAGCGCAATGATCTGTCACGCGTGTGTGAACCGGGCTCGGTGAAGGTCGACGAGTTGATGAGCGTTGAAACCTATGCGCATGTGCACCATATCGTTTCCAATGTCACCGGTACGCTCAGGCCGGGTACTACGCCCGGATCGGTCATTGCCGCGGTGTTCCCTGGCGGCACCATCACCGGCTGCCCGAAAGTACGCTGCATGGAAATCATCGCGGAGTTGGAGCAAAGCGGGCGCGGACCGTACACCGGGGCGCTCGGCTATGTCGATGGCAATGGCGACATGGATCTGAACATTCTGATCCGCAGTCTGTGGCTGCAGGGCGATGTACTGCAGCTGCGGGCCGGCGGCGGCATCGTCGCCGATTCCAATCCCGACAATGAGTTGCAGGAGACGCGGGCCAAAGCCAAGGGTCTGCTGCGGGCGATTGGAGCCGTGGAATGAGTACCGTGGTTTTTCGGGGCAATGATCGCGTTCAAGCGCTGTCTCCGCAGGATCGTGGCTTGATGTATGGTGACGGTCTGTTTGAAACCTTGCGCGCTAGCCGTGGTGATTTGCCGTGGTGGCCGGCGCATTGGCGGCGACTGCAGAAAGGTGCCGAACGCCTCGGCCTGGCATTGCCCGATGAAGGCATGATTCATGCCGCCGCGCAGGAATTGCTCGATGCCCGACCACAGGTGCTGAAGATCGTCCTGACCCGCGGCGAATCGGGGCGGGGCTATCTGCCGGTCACGGGGCCGGCCACGTGCATTCTCAGCACGCACCTTTTGCCGTCGCCGATTGCCGAACCCTTGCACCTGCATTGGTGCACAACCCCGATTGCGCAGCAACCGGTGTTGGCCGGCATGAAGCATCTTAACCGTCTAGAGAATGTCCTTGCCCGTGGCGAATGCGCCGATTCCGGCTATGCCGAAGGGCTGATGTGCGATCGCGATGGCCATGTGGTCTGCGCTACTGCCGCGAATGTGTTTGTGTATGCGGGTG
>JBEAYK010000222.1:0-2860 GCA_041159305.1 Pseudomonadota bacterium | reverse complement strand
TCTTGGTGGGCGATGCAGGGTTCGAACCTGCGACCCTTGCCGTGTGAAGGCAATGCTCTACCACTGAGCTAATCGCCCAAGAACGTCTATTTTACGGGAAAGCACCTGAGCAGGCAAGCCGATTACTGCAGCTTGCTACGGCGTGCGTTCAGCAGGCCCGCTGGTGGGGCGAAGGAATCCGAGCGTGCGCCCTGCCAGTACTCGCGCAAACTCGGATGCTCCGGGGCCCCGGTCAGCAGCTCTCCGGGCCTGACCTGGGGATAGACCTTCGATAGCGGTAGCACGGTATTGGCATCGATGCGGCGGATAATGTGTTCTGGACCAAGTTCCTCGGTGTGGCTCAGGCCGGCGGCCGACAGTATTTCGGCAAGCGCCTTTACGGTGTTTTTCTGGAAATGATAAACCCGCTCGGATTTGTCCATCGGATCGAGCCCTTTCTGGCGACTGGCATCCTGGGTGGCGACCCCAGTCGGACAGCGTCCGGTATGGCAGGACTGCGATTGAATGCAGCCAACCGCGAACATGAAGCCCCGTGCGGCATTGACCCAATCCGCGCCGATGGCCAACGTTCGGGCGATATCGAAGCCGGTGATGATCTTGCCGGCCGCGCCGATTTTAATGTCGCTGCGAAGATTCAAACCGACCAAGGTCTGGTGCACGATCATCAAGGCTTCGCGCAATGGCATGCCGACGTGATCGGTGAACTCGAGCGGTGCCGCGCCGGTACCGCCCTCGCCACCGTCCACTACAATGAAATCGGGTAAAATCCCGCTCTCCTGCATGGCTTTTGCGATGGCAAACCATTCCCAGACATGGCCGATGGCCAACTTGAAGCCGACCGGCTTGCCACCGGAGAGCTCACGCAATTCCTGCACGAAGCGCAGCAATCCCATGGGCGAATCGAATGCCGAATGGCTGGCCGGTGATAGACAATCGACGCCGACAGGCACACCGCGGGCTTCGGCGATTTCCGCAGTCACCTTCGGGCCCGGCAGAATGCCGCCCTGCCCCGGCTTGGCGCCCTGCGACAGCTTGATTTCAATCATCCGGACGCTGGCAAGATTCGCATTGGTGCGGAAACGCTCGGCGTTGAATGTGCCGTCATCGTTACGGCAGCCGAAATAACCGGAACCTATTTCCCAGACCAGATCGCCGCCATGTTCAAGGTGGTAGCGTGAAATCGAGCCCTCGCCGGTGTCGTGGTAGAAGCCGCCTTTTTTCGCACCCAGATTCAAGGCGCGGATGGCATTGGCCGAAAGTGCGCCGAAACTCATTGCTGAGATATTGAATACCGCAGCATCATAAGGCTGCGTGCAGCGGCTACCGCCGATCCGGATGCGGTATGGCAAGTCCGGTGCCGGCGCCGGCCGCAACGAATGATTGATCCATTCATAGTGATCGGCGTAGACGTTGCCTTGAGTGCCGAACGGTCGCTTGTCGAGCTCTTCCTTGGCACGCTGGTAAACAATCGAGCGTTGTTGGCGCGAGAACGGTGTTTCTTCGGTATCGGATTCGAAAAGGTATTGCCGCAGCTCGACACGCACCGATTCAATCATGAAGCGCCCATGTGCCAGAATCGGATAATTGCGACGAAGCGCGGAATGCCGCTGCATCAAATCGGCGATGCCGACGCCGACCAGTGCCGCACATCCCAGCATCGGCCACAGTGACCCCGCATGTCCGCTGAAGTAACGCAGACCGAAGCCCGCCAGACCGGCGATGGCAAGCAGGAAAAGCCAATAGCGGGAAAACGGCATGGCATACATCCGAGAGCGTATCTCGGCTGATTATAACGGGGTTTGCCGAATCAGACGCCGAGGCGGTCGCGCATGTCGTACCAGAGCGCGCCAAGTGCCGTGAACGGAACGCGGAACAGTCTGCCGCCCGGGAACGGGTAATGCGGCAGCTTGGCGAACACGTCGAAGCGGCTGCACTGGCCATGGATGGCTTCGGACAGAACGCGCCCAATCATGTGGGTGTAGGTCACGCCATGGCCGGAACAGCCCTGCGCATAATAGATATTGCTATCCAATCGGCCGACCTGCGGCAGACGCGAGAGTGTCAGCAGGAAATTACCGGTCCAGGCGTAATCGATCCGGACGCCTTTGAGTTGCGGAAAAGTGCGCTCAAGATTGGGACGGATATGTGATTCGATATCATCAGGATCCTTGGCGCCATAGACCACGCCGCCACCGAAAATCAGACGCTTGTCGGCTGATAGACGGTAGTAGTCCAGCAGGTAGTTGGTATCTTCGACGCAATGATCCTGAGGCAGCACATCCTGCCAATTGTCCAAAGGCGCGGTGGCGATGACCTGGGTTCCGCAGGGCATGGCTTTCGCACTCAATTTTGGCTCAAGTGTGCCGATGTAGGCATTACAGGCAACGATGACGAATTTGGCATGCACTTCGCCCTGCCCGGTCTTGACTACGGCTGTATTGCCGCGTTGGATGGCGGTGACTGGCGATTGTTCAAAAATGCGGCCGCCCATCGATTCAAATGCCGAAGCCTCACCCAAAGCGAGATTGAGCGGATGGATATGGCCGCCGGTCGGGTCAATCAGAATCGCTTCGTACTCGTCCGTACGCACGTATTTCTGGATATCGGCACCCTCCACGAACTCCATCTTGAGGCTGTCGTATTTCTCCCATAGCGTCTTATGCTCGTGCAGACCCTCGACTTTTTTGCGGGTTTTCGCGGCATAGATTCCGCCATCTTTCAGATCACATTGAATACCATAGGTCGCGACCCGTTCACGGATAACCCGTGCGCCCTCGAAAGCCATGCTGCCCATGGCATCAGCTACCGCCTTGCCGTGGTTCTTTTCGATGACATCGATGTCCCGCGAATAGCTGTGCAC
>JBEAYK010000221.1:0-2872 GCA_041159305.1 Pseudomonadota bacterium | reverse complement strand
GCACAGAAATTCAGCACGGTCCGGCCATCTTCCAGCTGGATTTCGGCGGACTGGGCGCTGGTGATGATGCGCTCCCGCTTCAGCAGCCCCTGTTTTTCAATGCTGTCCAGCTCGGATTGATAGAATTCCAGGGCGCTTTTGTTCATGGTGGACGCTCATTGAAGAAAGCACTATTTTACAGCCGAATGGCCATCCAATTCCATAACATATTGAAATATATATTTATATTTCATAGCGATAGTAATGGTCCAGCGATGTCGAATTCTGAACGAATCTTGAATAGTGTTGAATAAACAACAACATGCTACCCAAATTGCTAAAAATACGTTAACATCGTTGCCAGCTAACTGGTTTAAAACTGGTGTGCAGGGGGCATATTCCGCCTTGTTGTTAAACTAAACCATTGGAGAATTCTCAATGCAAAAGAATCTGAAAGCCGCCATTCTGGCCGCTCTGCTCGCAGCCCCGGCTGTTTCCTTCGCCCAAGAAGCCGAAGAATCCAACTTCAGCTGGAATGCCGGCATCGTTTCCGATTACGTGTTCCGTGGCGTTTCCCAATCCAACCGTGACGTCGCCTTCCAGGGCGGAGTCGACTATGCCTTCGGTGACAGCGGCTTCTATGCCGGTGTGTGGGGCTCGAACGTCGATTTCCAAGACTCTTACGGCCCGTCCGTTGAGCTGGACGCTTATGTCGGTTACAACACCGATCTGGGTGACAAGTTCAACCTTGACGTCATGCTGACCCGTTATACCTATCATGGTTCCGAGTCGATCTACGGCAACATCGATTACAACGAACTGATCACCAAGTTCTCCATGAACGACGTGGCTACCCTGACCGTCGGTTACACCAACGACTACAGCAACACCGGCGAAAACGTGACCTACGTGAACCTCGGCAACAGCTGGGATCTGGGCAAGGACTACAGCCTGAACGCTGCTTTCGGCCGCACCTTCTCCGATTTCGGTGACTACAACGACTGGAACGTCGGTGTCAGCAAGAGCTTCGGCGCCCTCGAATTCGGCCTGAACTACTACGACACCAACCTGAACTACAACGCTTCCGACTCCGTCGTGCTGAGCGTCAAGATCGGCGGCTAATTTCAGCCGATGCAAATGAAAAGGGGCGCTCCGGCGCCCCTTTTTTTATCTCCGTAATTCCCGCAGGATTACCAGCTGCAGACGACCTTGCCGCAGACGCCGGCTTCCATCAGATCGAAGCCCTTCTGGAAGTCGTCGATGTGGACTTGATGGGTCAGCACCTTTTGCAGCGGAAAGCCGGTCAATACCATTTGAGTCATCTTGTACCAGGTTTCGTACATTCGGCGACCGTAAATACCTTGCACCGTCAGACCCTTGAAGATGATGCGGTCCCAGTCAACGCCGGCGCCTTTGGGCAGAATGCCAAGCAGGGCGACTTTGCCGCCGTGGTACATGCAGTCGAGCATGTCATTGAAGGCCTGCGGCACGCCGCTCATTTCAAGGCCGACATCGAAACCTTCCATGTGCAGCTCGGCCATCACGTCCTTCAGGCTTTGCTTGGAAACGTTGACGACGCGGGTTGCCCCCATGTCCGCAGCGAGCTTCAGGCGGTAATCATTGACATCGGTCACCACCACATTGCGCGCACCGATGTGTTTGCAGATGCCGGCAGCGATGATCCCGATCGGGCCGGCGCCGGTAATCAGGACATCTTCACCGATCACGTCGAATTCCAGCGCGCAGTGGGCGGCATTGCCGTAGGGGTCGAAGAATGCGGCCAGTTCACTCGGGATCTGGTCGGGAATCGGCCACAGATTGGAGGCGGGCATCACGATGTATTCGGCGAAGGCGCCGTTGCGGTTGACACCGATGCCGACCGTATTCGGACACAGATGCTGGCGGCCGGCGCGGCAGTTGCGGCAATGGCCACAGACGATATGACCCTCGGCCGAGACCCGATCGCCGAGCTGATAACCGGTGACGCCCGGACCGATGGCCGCGATACGCCCCACAAACTCATGGCCGATGACCAGACCGGGTTTGATGGTGCGCTGGCTCCACTCGTCCCATTTGTAAATGTGCAGGTCGGTACCGCAGATGGCGGTCTTTTCCAGCTTGATCAGGACTTCGTTGGGGCCGGCCTCCGGGACGGGTACCTGCTCCATCCAGATCCCTTTCTCGGCGTGGCGTTTCACTAAGGCTTTCATCATTGCGGACATAAGTTGCTCCCGGTTCAGGCGCACATTATACGCGCCGGCTCGCCGATTGACGCCCCTTTCATCCTGATTTATCGGATAATCGGGATTTAATCCAGAGAGAGGGTTGTGCGGTATGCGAATGAAACTGTTGTCATTGATGCTGTTGGCTGGGGTATCCGTTCAGGCTGACGAGGGTATGTGGGTGCCGCAGCAACTGGGCGAAATTGCCGGGCCGCTGAAAAAGGCCGGCTTGGCCCTGAATCCCTCTGATTTCGCCGATTTGACCGGGCAGCCCATGGGCGCCGTGGTCAGTCTGGGCGGATGTACCGCCTCCTTCATTTCCCCGAATGGTCTGGTCGCCACCAACCATCATTGCGCCTACGGCGGCATCCAGCTGAACTCGACCCCGCAGAATGACCTGCTGAGCAACGGTTTCATCGCCGCGACCAATGCCGATGAAGTCAATGCCGGTCCGAACTCCCGGATCTTCGTCATGGATTCCATCACCGACGTCAGTACGCGCATGAACGCCGCCGTCAACGAAGGCATGGATGGTCTGCAACGCCAGGCGGCGCTGGAAAACACCAGCAAGGCCATTGTCGCCGAGTGCGAAGCCGAGGCCGGTTACCGTTGCACCGTCTCCAGTTTCTTCGGCGGGGTGCAGTACCGTCTTTTCAAGCAGATTGAAATCC
>JBEAYK010000220.1:0-3351 GCA_041159305.1 Pseudomonadota bacterium | reverse complement strand
GTGTTTCAGGATTTCATGTTCACGGAGAGCATCATGAAAAAGAATTACTTGAGTATCGCCATCGGTTTGTCGCTCGCATCCGTTTCGGTGCATGCCCAGCAGCCGACGGCCTATGAACGTTCCATGGTGGGCACCGAGAATGAAATCAAAGGCGTGACCGTTACCGCACGCCGGAATGCCGAAACAATCCAGGAAACGCCGGTGGCCGCAACGGTTCTTGGTGCCGATGATCTGCGTCATATCCAGGCCAGCAAACTCGACGGCATACAGGGCGCTGTCCCCAACATGAACATTGTTCAGGGTGCCGGGTCTTCGAACACCGTGAATGCCTACATCCGCGGTATCGGCCAGCCAGATGCACTGCAATCCTTCGATCCGGGTGTCGGTATCTACATCGATGACATCTACTATCCGCGCGTCCAAGGTGCCCTGTTCTCGCTGTTCGATGTGCAGCAGGTCGAGATTCTCCGCGTCGAGATTCTCCGCGGCCCGCAGGGCACGTATCACGGCAAGAACACCACCGCCGGTGCCATCAAGATCACCACCAAGAATCCGTTCGAAGACGATGAGCGTGAGCTCGAGGTCTCGGTCGGGAATCTTGGTTTGGCGGAAGCGCGCGCTTATTTCAGCGGCAGATTCAACGATACGGTGGCCGGAAGCCTCTCAGCCGGTTGGCTGACCCGTGATGGCTACGTCACCGATCCGATTACCGGCAAGGATTACAACGACCAGAACATCAAGACCGTGCGCGGAAAGCTCGCCTTCCAGCCGAGCGAAACCTTCAGCGCCATGGTGTCTCTTGATTACACCAAGCAGGATGAAGCCTTGACGCTCGGTCAGCCGATGGGCGGCCTGTATTCCTATGATCTGGGTTTTGCATTGTTCAATGATCCGATCAATTTCAATCCTTACACCCAGCTGGTCGCGCCGCCGACCGGGGAATATGATTTCAAATCCAGCACCTCGTTTGCCGGCAATGAAGGCCAGGGTCTGACCCAACAGGGTATTTCCGTCAGCATGAAGTGGGATCTGACGCCGGAGCTGGAATTGCATTCGATTACGGGCTACCGCACCCTCGATGTCGATTCCTACATCGATATGGACGGGTCGGAATATCAGCTGGCCGATATTTTCCTGAGCTTCGACCAGAAGCAACTGAGCCAGGAATTGAACCTGCACTACGACAACGGCCGAAATTTCAATGGCGTGTTCGGCCTGTATTATATGGACGAGAAGGTGCCCTCGAGCCAGGTCTCCAATTCCGATGATTTCCTGAAGTTCTTCGGTGATCCGATCAGCTTCCTCCGCACTTCCGACGATGATTTGCAGAACAAGAGTATGGCCTTTTTCGCCACCGGTAACTGGGAGTTCAATGACGGCTGGGAAATGTCGGTTGGCGTACGTTACAGCAAGGACAGCAAGGACTATTCCCGCACCACATCTTATTATTCCGCGCTCGGCAATCGTGACCCGGACGCCGCGTTCAGCGTCAGCGATGATTGGTCGGCTTGGACACCGACCGCCTCCATCCAAAAATCCTTCAGCAAAAACAGCATGGCCTATTTTTCGGCCACCCGCGGTTTCAAGTCCGGCGGTTTCAACGGCCGATCCACAGTCATTCCGGAAACCTACCGACCTGAATATGTCTGGTCCTATGAGGCTGGCCTGAAGTTGCAGTCCGAGGACGGCTTCTATACCGGCCGATTCGCGGTGTTCCACAGCAGTTATGAAGACTTCCAGGCCCGTGTTTCCGAAGTCCAGGATCCGGAAAACTTCCTGCCGACTTTCGCTTTTCCCGTCCTGAACGTCGAGAAAACCACAATCAAAGGCATCGAGTTCGAAGGCACCGCGAAATTCACCGAGAATTTTGTGATGTCGGGTGAGTTCGGCTGGCAGGACGCACAGTTCGATAAATTCACCGATCCGCGCATTCCGCCGGGATCCCATCAGCATGTGCCGTTTTCACCGGACTTCACCGCCCGTCTCGCCATGACCTACGCCCATGCGTTCCGGGACAACAGCCTGGTCTCTTTCAGCGCCGATGTCTCCTATCGCAGCGAAACCTGGCTTTCGGTGGATAACGCTCCGGGCCTGCGTCAGGACTCCTACGCGCTGGTCGGCTTTTACACGCACTGGGATTCCTCGGATGGCCGGTGGTATGTCCGTGGCGGCGTACGAAACCTGACCGATGAGGTTTACCGGACCGATGCCCAGGAGTTCTCCAGCATTGCCGGCATCCAGACTGCCTATTACGGTTTGCCGCGCAACTACTACGTTTCCTTCGGCATGCGCTTCTGATTCTGAGGTATTAAACGAAAAACCCCGCCAAGGCGGGGTTTTTCATGGATGGTGGCCAATCTCGGAATCGAACCAAGGACACAGGGATTTTCAATCCCTTGCTCTACCAACTGAGCTAATTGGCCGAAGTGCTTGCACTTTCAGACCGCTATTGTAGTGCCTTGGGCCGTTTTCCGCAAGCCCGCCCGGCTGACGCATCCCTGAATGACAGCGCAGGGTACATGGCGGAAATCTGCCGTTTTTGCTAGGGTTGGACGGTCTAAACCGAGAAACGAGGAGTCTGCCATGAGACTGAAATGGATGCTGTTGCTTGTTGCAGCGATTGCCACGACTGCAGGCGCACAAGACCGCAAGACCGAACGCTTGACCAAAATGGAGCAACGCCTTGAATTTGTGACGCGATTCGCCAGTGAACCGAAATCCAGCGTACCGTTCGCGCGCAGTTACGACTTTGAGCCGCTGGGTCGCCACACCCTTTTGCTGTATGAATCCATGAACCGCGCGTATCTGGTAGAAATCGAGGATTTCTGTCCGGATCTACCGACCGCCATGGCCATCGGCGTGGAGAACAAGACCTCGACACTGAACGCGAAGTTCGATGCGTTGCGCATCGGCGGACGCAGTTGCCGGATTCTGCAAATCCGGCCGGTCGATGTCAAAGCAATGAAGACCGCTCAGAAAGCCGAGCGGGAAGCCGCCAAGGCGGCTAAAGCCACGGATTGATTCAGACCGGCGTATAGCCTTCGGGTTTGTCGGCGCCGCCTTCGAACAGAAACTTCTGCATTTCATCCTGCAGGAAGGCGCGGTGTTTCGGGTCCAGAGGTGACAGCCGGTTTTCGTTGATCAGCATGGTCTGGTGTGCCAGCCATTCGCCCCAGGCGGCTTTGCCAATATGCTCAAAGACACGCTTGCCGATCTCACCCGGCCACGGCGCGAAGTCCAGACCTTCGGTTTCAATCCCGGTTTTTTCGCAATAAACAGTGCGGCTCATGGCAGTCTCTTCAGCAGTTTTTGAATGGGGGCA
This sequence comes from Pseudomonadota bacterium, assembly GCA_041159305.1. Classification (GTDB taxonomy): domain Bacteria; phylum Pseudomonadota; class Gammaproteobacteria; order Xanthomonadales; family Xanthomonadaceae; genus Arenimonas. The sequence goes on along the minus strand of JBEAYK010000220.1, from coordinate 29 downwards.
GGCAACCCGAGTTGGCGCAATTCATCCGG
>JBEAYK010000219.1:0-2881 GCA_041159305.1 Pseudomonadota bacterium | reverse complement strand
AGCGGGGCTTTGTCCGTCATCGGCTGACGGGTGGGCGCGGGAGAAGTGGACGACATGGGACACCTGCTGCACGGAAACGAACGATGACAATTGTACCCCGATGGGCAATAATTGCGCGAAAGGCTTACAGATCAATTATGTCCGAATCCCTTGCTCTCGCCGAACTACAACAGGCCCGCGCGCTCCTGCAGGCCAATCGGATTGATGCCTGCATTGAACGCTTGACGGTATTAGCAAATCAAAAGATTCCCGAGGCGATGTTTGAATTAGCCTCGGTTCTGTTAATGCTGGCGACCGATACTGACAAAATCGCTGCCGGCATGCACCTCCTGCGTGATGCCGAGCATCTTGGCTTTGCTCCGGCGACTTACCGTCTCGCCACCGCTAGCCTGATTGAATCCGCCGAAGCCTTGGACTGAGTGCAACTGACATCGTGTTGGAAGAGCTGCTGCCGGCAGGGGCATCCCCTGGCCTTGTGCGATGCGGCGCTCTATTTCGGACGCTTCGGCACCCCCGAACAGCAGGCACGCAGTACCGCAATGCTGGAAGTGGCTGCCATGAACGGCAGTCTGGTGGCCATGGCACTGCTGGGCGAACGCCTTGCCGAGGGTCGCCTGTGCAAAGCCGATCCGGCCCGCGCCAACAGTATCCGCAAACTCGCGGCCGAAGTAGGCATGCCGGTGAACGCTCCTGATCCGGCCCATGGTTTTGCCAATCCCGAGCCGACCGCGCCTGCCGACGCCGGTACAGACTGGGATTTCGGCGACATCCAGCAGGTCATGTTGGCAAACGACGGGGACAGTCTGGACTCGGGCATCGCTCTGCACCGGCATGCCAGCCTGCTGAGCGAAGAGGAGTGCCTTTACATCCAGTGTCTGGGCGGACCGGACCTGGGGCCGTCCATTTCCGTTGACAGCCAAGGCGGGCGGCATCAGAACGAAATCCGTACCAGCTGGGATTTCGTTTTTCTTCCCGAACACGAACAGCTGTATCTGAATCTGCTGCAACGGCGTATGGCGCGGGCTGCTGGCTTGCCGGTCAATCAGGCAGAACCTTTGATTCTGCTGCGTTATCTGCCCGGTCAGGAATACAAACTGCACCGCGACTTCCTGCCCCCATCCCTGTTCATTCCGGTCAGTGCCGGCGGTTCGGGGCAGCGTCTGCGTACCGTGGTCAGCTACCTGAACACCCCATATGCCGGCGGAGAAACGGCATTCCCGTTTTTGAATGTCGAAATCCCGGCGATACAAGGCCAGATTTCACGCTTCGACAACCTGCTTCCCGATGGGCAAATTACGCGCACCAGCCTGCATGCCGGCCTTCCTGTAAAACAAGGAGTTAAGTGGATTTGTACGCTCTGGTTCCGTGAGCGTGCGCATCGTCTGCTGTAATCCCCGGCTCGGACGCTAGAGCAATTGCTTTATAATGCGCGCACCCTTTCTGCCGCATGCCGGAGCCCCCATGATTTTTGAAAGCATCAGCAAAACCGAACACGAAGAAGTGGTGTTCTGCCATAACAAGGATGCCGGCCTGAAAGCCATCATCGCCATCCACAATACGGTGCTCGGCCCGGCGCTTGGCGGTACCCGCATGTGGAACTACGCCAGCGAACAGGACGCCTTGAACGATGTGCTGCGCCTGAGCCGCGGCATGACCTACAAAGCCGCCGTGTCCGGCCTGAACCTTGGCGGCGGCAAGGCGGTGATCTGGGGCGATCCGAACAAAGATAAATCCGAAGCGCTGTTCCGCGCCTTCGGCCGCTTCGTCAATTCCCTGAACGGCCGCTACATCACCGCCGAAGACGTCGGGATCGACGTCAACGACATGGAATACGTTTACCGCGAAACCGAATTCGTCACCGGCGTGCACCAGGTGCACGGCGGTTCGGGCGATCCCTCGCCGTTCACCGCCTTCGGCACCTTGCAGGGCCTGATGTCGTCATTGCAGGTCAAGTTCGGCAATGAAGACGTCGGCAAATACAGCTACGCCGTGCAGGGCGTGGGCCATGTCGGCATGGAATTCGTCAAGCTGCTGCATGAACGCGGCGCCAAGATCTTCGTCACGGATATCAACAAGGAAGCCGTTCAGCGTGCAGTGGATGAGTACGGCTGCGAAGCGGTGGCCCTGGACGACATCTACGACGTCGATGCCGACGTGTATTCGCCGACCGCACTCGGCGGCACGGTCAATGAAGCGACCCTGCAGCGCCTGAAATGCAAAATCATCTGCGGCGCCGCCAACAACCAGCTGGCCAGCAACGAAATCGGCGATGAAGTGCAGCGCCGCGGCATCCTGTACGCACCGGATTACGCGGTCAACGCCGGCGGCCTGATGAATGTGTCGCTGGAAATCGACGGTTACAACCGCGAACGCGCCATGCGCATGCTGCGCACCATCTACTTCAACCTCGGCCGCATTTTCGAAATCAGCGCCCGCGACAGCATTCCGACCTATATGGCGGCCGACCGCATGGCCGAAGAACGCATTACCGCCATCGGCAAGCTGCGTCTGCCGCATCTGGGCCAGCACGCGCCGCGCTTCCACGGCCGTCGCGCCGGTTGATGGCATGGCACTGACCGGACTCGGCGAAGACCTGGACGCCCTGCGCGACAGCGTGCGGCGTTTTGTGGAAACCGAAATCGCGCCGCGTGCGGCCGACATCGACCGCGACAACCTGTTTCCGGCCGATCTCTGGCGCAAAATGGGCGATATGGGTCTGCTCGGCATTACCGTGGCCGAGGAATTCGGCGGGTCGGGCATGAGCTACCTCGCCCATCTGGTGGCGATGGAAGAGATTTCCCGTGCCTCAGGCTCGGTCGGCCTGAGTTACGGCGCGCATTCCAATCTGTGCGTGCAGAACCTTTACCTGAATGGTACCGAT
>JBEAYK010000218.1:0-7320 GCA_041159305.1 Pseudomonadota bacterium | reverse complement strand
TGGACGTTTTGATGATGCCCAGGGCAAGTTGCGGCTCACCATTGCCGCGGAACCAGGCGCGGCGGTCGGCGGACTCACGGGCGATGCGCGCGACATCGGCCAGGACGATGCTCTGGCCATCATTCATGGTCTTCAGCACCAGCTTTTCGAAAGCGGCCGGCGAGTCGAAACTGCGGTTGACGCGAAGCAGGAAATCACGGTCCTGCGATTCCAATCGGCCAGCTGGCAATTCGAGATTCTCACGGCGCAATGCACTTTCGACATCCGCCACGGTGAGCCCACGCGCCGTCAAGGCGTCGTCGTTCAGCCAGACCCGCATCGCATAGCGCTGGCCACCGGAAAGCCTCACTTGGGCCACACCGGGGATACTGGAGAAGCGGTCCGCCAGATAGCGGTCGGCATAGTCAGTCAATGCCAGCGCATCGGCACCCTTCTGCACGACGCGGATCCAGATGATGACATCGGCATCGGCTTCCACTTTGGCGATATTTCCGGAGCATTGGCTTCCTCGGGAAGACGATCGGCAACACGGCTCACGGCATCGCGCACATCGTTGGCGGCGGACTCGATATCGCGCTCAAGGGTGAACTCCAGATTGACTGAAGCGCGTCCGTTGCGTGACGAGCTGGTGACCAGGTCGACGCCTTCGATGCCAGCCACGGCATCTTCAAGCACCTGGGTCACGCGTGTTTCAACCACGCCGGCAGCAGCGCCGGGGTAAGCAACATCGATGGAAACCACCGGTGGATCGATATTCGGCAATTCACGCAAGGGCAGACGCGTGAAGGCAATCAGTCCAACGGTCACCAGCATCAGGCTGATGACTGCGGCAAATACCGGGCGCTTGATCGAAATGTCGGAAAGGATCATGGCGCGGCCGGAACCACTTTCAGCGGCCTTGAGGCCTTCAATCACCACGACCTTGCCGTCATGGCGGCTACCGACACGGACATTGCGGCTGCTGGCGACGCCATCGGCTCCCGCGACGAAAACGAAAGTGCGGTTGCCGACCTGCTGCACAGCCAGCTCGGGAATCACCAAGGCCTGTACGGCATCCTGCTGCAGAGATACCCGCATGAGCATTCCCGGCCGGACCAGTCCGTCGGCATTATCGATGGCGGCCCGCACCATGATGGCGCGCGTGGCGATATCCACACGCGAGTCGATGCCGACGACCTGTGCTGAAAGTGTTTGATCGGGCGCGGCATCAGCTTGCAGCTCCAGCGCCATCCCGGTTTTCAGTTGCGACAAAAGACCTTCCGGCACCGGGAAATCCACCCACAGATGATCGAGGTCATCCAGATTGACCATGATTGCACCGGCCGAAACAAACTGACCCTGGCTGACCTGACGCAGACCGAGAACACCGGCGAAGGGCGCACGGATGATGCGGTCATTGAGACGCTCCTGCGCCGCCTGCGCGCGTGCCCGGGCAGCATTACGGGAGGCAATTACGGTATCAAGCTGGCCTTTTGCGACCAATTGCCGACTCTGCAAGTTTTGAAGGCGTGTGACCTGTGCGTTCAGATCGTTCAGATTGGCCTGGGCTTCGGCCAGCTCGGCTTTGACCGTACCGGCATCCAGCTCGACCAGAACCTGTCCTTTGGCGACCCGCTGACCGCTTTCAAAACGGACGGCTGCGATGCGCTCGGACTGTTTGGCAGCAATGACCACGGACTCCCGGGCCTTGGCGGTACCGATGGCCTGAATGCGGTCGCTCCAGGACTCCGGGGCGACAGTGACCACGGTCACCGTGGCCGGCGGACCGGAATCTCTGCCCGGACCTTTTTCATCGCTGCTGCAGGCCGTCGCCAGCAGAACCAAAACCATCAATGAAAGACGCATGGGGAATTTTTCATCGCTGCTGCAGGCCGTCGCCAGCAGAACCAAAACCATCAATGAAAGACGCATGGGGAATTCCTTCAGGATCATGCCTGCGATTATAAACGGCTTGGTCGCCGACGCCGTTAATGGCGCGTAAAGAAAACGCCGGCAAGCCGGCGTTTTCGGAGGAACGGTGCGCTACGCCTTACTTCCACTCACCCATGGCTGCCAGTCCGTTGTCACGGGCACGGGCATGCACGGTTTCCTGGGCTTTACCGATGTTGTTGACGATGTCCTGACCCCAGATCTTCAGGGCGGCGGACTGCATGGCGCGGCCGTAGCTGAAACTCAGCGGCCACGGCAGGTTTTCCACTTTGTTCATTTCGTTCAGGTGCGCGGTGGCATCTTCGTCGGATTGACCGCCGGAGAGGAACACGATGCCCGGCAGCGCAGCCGGCACGGCCGACTTCAGGCACTGCACGGTGTAGTCGGCAACGTCTTCGACCGAAGCCTGATCCGGACAATCCTTGCCCGGGATGACCATGCTGGCTTTCAGAATGGTACCTTCCAGCATCACATTGTGCTGATAAAGGGCATTGAACAGCGCGCGAAGCACCTTTTCGGTGACCACGAAGCAATCGTCGATGTCATGTTCGCCGTCCATAATCACTTCCGGCTCGACCATCGGTACGATGCCGGCTTCCTGGCACAGGGCGGCGTAGCGGGCCAGCGCATGGGCATTGGCTTCGATGCAGGTATCCGACGGCATGCCGTCTTCAATGTTGATGTTGATGACCGCACGCCATTTGGCGAACTTGGCGCCGAGACCGGCATATTCATTCAGGCGCTCGCGCAGACCGTCGAGACCATCGGTAACCACTTCGCCTGGAAAGCCGGCCAGCGGCGTGGTGCCTTTGTCGACCTTGATGCCGGGCAGGATGCCGTTATCCATCATGACTTGGGTGAACGGCACGCCGTCCTTGGTTTTCTGGCGCAGGGTTTCGTCATACAGAATCGCGCCGGAAATATGCTCGCCAAGACCCGGCGTGGTCAGCAGCATTTCGCGATAGGCGCGACGGTTTTCTTCGGTGTTTTCCACACCCACGGTATCAAAGCGCTTCTTGATGGTGGCGTTGGATTCGTCAATGGCGATGATGCCTTTGCCGCGGGCAACCATAGCTTGGGCGATTTCGGGGAGTTGGTCGATGCTCATGAGGGCGATCCGGGGGTGGTTGGGGTGGCGATATTATACCCCATGGCCACGGAGCGCCGGGGTTACAGGTCGCCCAGACCTTCGGTTCGGCCGCCCTCGCCCACCGCCAGCAGGCGCAGGGTGTTGGTGGCGCCATGCTGTTCCATGTGATCGCCACTGGTGATCAGCACGCGGTCGCCTGCGGCCAAATAGCCCTGATCGAACAGCTGCTTGATGGCTTTGCGGGCAGCGACCCGCATGGACTGCCCTTCGGAATCGAAATTGACCGGCGCGACGTCACGCATCAATGCCATACGCCGACGGGCGTAGCCGAAACGCGACAAGCCGAACAAGGGTACATTGGCGCGGAACCGGGACAGATAGCGGGCCGTGCCGCCGGATTCGGTCAAGGCGATGATGCCGCGTAGCTTGATGTGCTCGGCAATGAACATGGCCGACATCGCGATGGCCTGGTCGACGCGCTCAAGATCACGCGGTGCCGCTTCGAAATCGGTGTCGTGCTTGAACTGACGCTCGGCGCCGAGACAAATGCGGTTCATCGCTTCCACCGCCTTGACCGGATAGGCGCCGGATGCGGTCTCGGCGGACAGCATCACGGCATCGGTACCATCAATCACTGAATTGGCGACGTCCAGCACTTCGGCGCGCGTGGGTATCGGATTATCAACCATCGACTGCAGCATCTGGGTGGCGGTAATCACCACCTTGTTGCATTCCAGCGCGGTCTTGATGATCAGCTTCTGCAGGCCGGGCAGCTCGGCATCGCCGATTTCGACACCCAGATCGCCGCGGGCGACCATGACCACATCGCTGGCCTGGGTGATTTCCACCAGACGTTCGATGGCCTCGGCGCGTTCGATCTTGGCCACAATGTGGGCATAGGACCCGTGACTGAGCGCAATCGAACGGGCCAATTCAATATCGGCCGCGCTACGGCAGAACGACACTGCGAGAAAATCGACATCCAGCTTGGCGGCAATGGCGATGTGCTCTTTATCCTGCTCGGACAAGGCGTCCAAAGAGAGGCCGCCGCCAAGACGATTCAGACCCTTGCGGTTGGACAGCGCTCCGCCGGCCAGCACTTCGGTGACGATGGTGTCGCCGTCGAGGGCTTTGACCATCAAGGCTACAAGTCCATCGTCCAGCAGCAGGGTATCGCCGGGCGCGACATCCTTGACCAGACCGAGGTAACTGACACCGACCTGAGTTTCGTCACCCAGCGGTGCATCGGCGCGGCAGACCAGACGGAATTCGCTGCCATTGACCAGATGGACTTTGTCATTGGCGAATTTTTCGATGCGTATCTTGGGACCCTGCAGATCGGCCAGGATGCCGACTTCGCGACCGAGGCTGGCGGCGATCTCGCGCACGCGAGTCACCCGCTCGGCATGCTGCTCGGCGGTGCCGTGCGAGAAATTCATGCGCACCACATTGACGCCGGCTTCGATGATCTGGGCCAGTATGCCGGGGTGATCGGTCGCAGGACCAAGCGTGGCCAGTATCTTGGTTCGGCGGAAGTTGGTGCTCATAATATTGGATTTATACTCTTGGATTAAGCCAAAGCCGGATCAGCCATGACCATGCACGCATCGATGCAGTGTATCAAAGACAAGCTTGCCACATATCAAAGACAAGCTTGCCACACTATCGGATTTTCCGGTACTTGAAAGCGACTGCATACGATTGCGCGGCATCCGGGATTCCGACCACGACCGGCTTTTTGCGCTGTTCTCCAACCCACAGGTGATGCGCTACTGGAGCCGCGGACCGATGACAGACCGGCAGGAGGCCGTCGACTACGCGAAGACCATCCTTGACGGCTTCGCAAGACGCGACCTGCTGAACTGGATCGTGGCCGACACCAACAGCGATGTCATGATCGGCACCACCACCCTGTACGAAATCAATCCACAGCATGCGCGTGCCGGACTGGGTTATGCCTTAATGCCCGAGTACTGGGGCAAAGGGCTGGCGCAGGAAGCCGCCACACTGGCAATCAGCTATGGGATTCTCGAGCTCGGGCTACACCGTATCGAGGCCGACACCGAACCCAACAACTTCCGTTCGAACAAGGTCCTGGAGCGCCTGGGCTTCCAACGCGAGGGTCTGCTGCGCGAACGCTTCTTCCATCCGGATGGCATCCAGGACTCACTGATTTTCGGCCTGCTGCGATCGGAATGGATCGCGTATCTGGAAAGACAGGGTTACCGATTCGATGCGGATTAACCCCCGCGTTCCATCAATGCGGTGACCGCCGGCAAGGGCTTGCCTTCACAGAACTCCAGAAAGGCGCCGCCGCCGGTCGAGATGTAACCGACCTCGGTCTCGATGCCGAATTTATCGACGGCCGCCAACGTATCGCCACCGCCGGCAATCGAGAACGCCGAGGATCGGGCTATGGCCCTTGCCAGAACTTCCGTGCCTTTGGCAAAGGCATCGAATTCAAACACGCCGACCGGGCCGTTCCAGATCACCGTACCGGCCTGCTCGATCAGGGCCGCATAACGCGCCGCCGTATCCGGTCCGATGTCCAGAATCAAATCATCCGCCGCCACATCGGCAACGGCTTTCACGACAGCATCGGCATCGGCTGCGAAGGTTTTGGCCACGACCACATCGGAGGGAATCGGGATATCGGCACCGCGGGCCTTGGCGTCGGCCAAAATGGCCTTGGCCGTGTCGAGCAGATCCGGTTCATACAGGGATTTGCCGACCGGCAGACCGACCGCGGCCATGAAGGTATTGGCGATGCCACCGCCGACAATGAGTTGATCGACCTTGCCGACTAGGTTGGCCAACAGTGCCAGTTTTGACGATACTTTGGAGCCTGCGACAATCGCCAGCAAAGGCCGCTGCGGGGCCTCCAACGCTTTTGCCAAGGCATCCAGCTCCGCCATCAGTAGCGGACCGCCGCAGGCGATTTTCGCAGCGCGGATGGCGCCATGCGTGCTGGCTTGGGCGCGGTGCGCGGTGCCAAAGGCATCCATGACATACACATCACACAAATCGGCCATTTTCTGGGACAGCGCCGCATCGTCGGCACCCTCACCGACATTCATCCGGCAGTTTTCCAACAACACCAATTGTCCCGGCTGGACAGCCACGCCATCCAGCCAGTCGCGCTTCAGCGGCACCGGCAGGCCGAGCAGTTCAGACAGACGTGCCGCCACTGGCGCCAGTGAGTCGGCTTCCGACCAGACGCCTTCGGTCGGTCGGCCCAGATGCGAGGTCACCATCACCGCCGCGCCTTTCTCCAAGGCCAAGCGCAGGGTCGGCAATGCAGCCTTGATCCGCTGCTCGGAAGTGATCCGACCCTCTTTCACCGGAACATTGAGGTCTTCACGGATCAGCACGCGTTTTCCACGCAGTTCAAGGTCGGACATCCGGAGGACGGTCATGGCTTTGCTTCCTGTTGAAAATAAAGACTATTGTCGCATTTTTCAGGGGATTTCCCAATCCTTTGACTTGAATCAAAGCCAAATCCGGCGTGGGCGTTTAGGATTTCGGACATGAGCCAAGCTACCCTTTTCGACCCAGACCTGATCCGCCGCTATGACGGTGTCGGACCGCGTTATACCTCGTACCCGACCGCCCCGCAGTTCAGTTCGCAGTTCGGCGGTGCGGAGCTATTGAAGGCCATTGCCGAAAGCAACGAAGATCCTATTCCGCGCGCGTTGTCTTTGTATGCCCACATTCCATTCTGCTTCAGCCCGTGTTTCTATTGCGGCTGCAACCGCATCATTACCCGCGACGCCGATAAGAAACAGGATTATCTGGAAAACCTGCTGAAGGAAATCCGGATGCTGGCACCCCTATTCGACCGCGACCGCGAAGTGGTGCAGCTGCATCTCGCCGAATTGATGAAGGAGTTCGGGCGTAATTTTCATTTCGCTCCCGAGCGCGAACGCGATTTCTCGATTGAAATCGATCCGCGCACGGTCGATGTTGCTGACATCGGCGCCCTGCGTGCCATCGGCTTCAACCGCGTCAGTCTCGGCATCCAGGATTTCGACCCGCAAGTCCAACAGGCCATCAACCGCTTGCAGGACACCGATCGCATCCGCGATATCTTCAATGCCTGCAAGGCCAATGGTTTCGGCTCGGTTAATTTCGACCTGATCTACGGACTGCCGATGCAGAACACGGAAACGTTCGCGGCAACACTCGCAACAGTAGCCCGCATTCGCCCGGATCGCATCGCGCTCTATAGCTATGCACACATGCCGGAACTGTTCAAAGCCCAGAACAAGATCAATGTCCTGAGCCTGCCCGATCCGGAACGC
>JBEAYK010000217.1:0-2894 GCA_041159305.1 Pseudomonadota bacterium | reverse complement strand
GCATTGCACTCAGCAATCCGCGCTGGCAGGCGCTGGACGATGCCCGACGCCTGCGCGCCGGCTTCCAGACCGAGCTGGCCTATGATGCCGGACGTGCGCCGCAGCGACGCAGCGGCAGCATCGAAATGCTGTTGGTGCGTGAAAACGGAAACCCCCGTATTCTTGAATTGCTGATCACCGAATAAGCCCTTATGAAAAAAATCCTGCTCGCTCTTGTCCTCGCTGTGCTGGCATTCCTTGCCTGGCGCGCACTCAGCCTGGGCATGGCCGATCATTACGCGCGCAGCGCTCCCGAACGCGCGTTGGCCTGGCGCAGCGATCACCCCGAAGCCTTGCTGCAGTCGGCGTTGCGGCATGCGGCCGCAAAAGATTGGCCGGCCGCCAAGAGGGATGCCGAACGCGCCTTGATAGCGCGCCCGATCGATGGCCGGCCGCTGCGGGTGCTGGCGCAGGTGGCCGAGCAGGGCGGCGATAAAGCGCGTGCCTTGATGCTGTACCGGCAGGCGGCAAAACTGGCGCCGCGCGATCTGCCGACCCGCGCCTGGCTGCTGCAGCATGCGCTCGAGCGCCGCGATGCCGAAGAAGCGGCCACACAGCTGGATGCCTTGCTGCGTCTGCAACCGGAGCTGTTGCAACAACTGCAGCCGCAGGCCAATCTGCTGGCGGTCACGCCGCCAGCACGCGGCGCCTTGTTGAACACGCTGGCGGCCGCGCCGCCCTGGCGCGCGGCGTTTCTGGCGGGGCTGGCCAAGGCCGCGTATCCGGTGGATGCGATTGCGCCGTTTTTCGCTGCACTGAAGCACACGCCCGACACCCCGATGACAGAAATCGATCCCTGGATCGCGCGGCTGCGTAACGAGAACCGCGCCCTGCAGGCCTACGTGACCTGGGTCAACCGCATTCCGGAAAACCAACGCCAAGCCCTCGGCAATGTGTTTGACGGCGGCTTTGAAATCGCGCAGGAACAGCAGCCCGGCGCGTTCGCCTGGCAAACACCGACGCTGGCCGGCGCCACCGCTTACTGGAGCGCCAACCGCGGCACGGTCGGGGAAAATTCTTACGTGGTCGAATTTGAAGGTCGGCGTACCCCGTTCGCGCATCTGAGCCAAACCTTGGTGCTGCCGCCCGGCGATTGGCAGCTGAGCTGGCGTGCCAAGGGCGTGCGTGTGGATTCGCCGCGCGGTCTGGTCTGGCAGCTTCAATGCGATGTCACCGGTGCTGTGTTGGCTGAATCGGCGCCGATGCTGGGCCACTTCGAGTGGCGTGAACAGATCCTGGCGTTCAGCGTGCCCCCGGGTTGTGAAGGCCAACAGCTGGTTTTGCGCATTCCGGCCCGGATTCCGGCTGAAACTGTGATTAACGGCACACTTTGGCTGGATGCCGTGGCGATCGCGCCCGTAATTCAGAATTCCCTTAATGAAGAATGAGTTAAGAATAATTCTGGCTTGACAGGTCTCGATTCTGGGTTAGTATGTTCTGGATAGGGAAGCGCCGTCTGAATTCAGGTGACGGACTGTTGGTTTGTATTTATTTTTGGATGATTTTTTTAGGGGATTTCATGAAGGCAGTTGCAACATTTGTTTTGAGTATGGCCTTTACCGGCGCCGTTTCGGCCGCCGAGGGTTCGGCCACCCTCGCTTCGGCGCAGGGCAGTGTCATGGTCAATCAAGGCAAGCAGTTCGTCCCCGTGCAGTCGGGCCAAGTGCTCGCTGCTGGTGACCGCGTGATGGTGATGCAGGGCGGCAGCGCCGTGCTGCGCTCGTCCGATGGTTGCGAAATCACCCTGAGCAGCGGCTCGATCACCGAAGTGCCGAAGGTCTCTACCTGCGCCGGTGGCAAATTGAACAGCACCCGTCTGGCCAATGAAGCCCCGCCGTGGATCAATCCGGAAGCGCCTGCCGCTTACGGCACCAGCACCTGGATGCTGGTCGGTGCCGGTGCGCTGGTGGTCGGCGGCTTGGTGGCCGGTGCCAGTGATAATAATCAGGATGATCCGGTTTCGCCCTAATTGATTGCGGTGCTAAAATCAGAGGGTCGCTTCGGCGACCCTTTTTCATTACCAAGGAAGTCCATGCACGCCGGCCGTTTGCGCCCTGAATTCCACGTGTTTTTACTGGCTGCGGTCACGGTCTCGCTGGCCATGGTCTTCGGCGGTGGCCAAGGCCATCTGGGCGATATGGTGACGCAGCTTTCCGCGTTGGTGTTGCTCGGCGCCTTGCTCTGGAAGCAGCCGGATCTGCGCCGTTGGCCGAAAGCCAGCCTCTGGGTGCTGCTGCTATTCATTCCCTTGCTGGTGTATTTGTTGCCGTGGCCGGAAGCGCTGCGCGGTGCCGGCTCTGCCCGCGGGCAGCTGCTGCAGAGCCTGCAGCCGATTCTCGGCGGTTTGCCGATTCCCGGCAGCCTGAATCCGACCGGTACCGAACGCGCGGCCCTGTGGTTGTTGCCCGCGAGTGCGCTGTATCTGGCCGCGTTGCAGCTGCCGCAAACCCAGAAACGGCAACTGGCCACGGTGATGGTGGTCTGGTTGTTCTTCGGCGCGATTCTGGGTCTTGCGCAGAAATTCGACGGTCCCGATAGCCTGTTGTATTTTTACCGAGTGACCAATGAAGGCATGGCAGTCGGGCTATTTGCCAACAACAACCACTACGCCATCGCCATGGCGGCCGCGTTGCCGCTGGTGTGGGCCAGTCTGGTCTGGCGCTTCAACCGGCGCGATACCGTGCACGGCCATCCACTGTGGTTCGTGCTGGTGTCGGGCATGGCGCTGGTGTTCATCATCGGCTTCATGCTCTCGGGTTCGCGCGCCGGTCTGGTGCTGGGCATGCTGGGTTGCCTGCTGATGCTGCCGGCGATCATCGCCGCCGACCAACACCAGGGCGCGAAGCATTGGCTGT
>JBEAYK010000216.1:0-3721 GCA_041159305.1 Pseudomonadota bacterium | reverse complement strand
ACCGCTGAGCTCGATCCGGGAAAAACCGCGGTTTTGCTGGTCAGCAAAAGCTTCGGAACCCAGGAAACCCTGATCAACGGTGCCGTGCTGAAAGCCTGGCTCGGCGACTCCGAACGCGTATTCGCCATTACTGCCAATGGTGCCCGCGCCACAGCTTTCGATGTGCCGCCGGATAACATTCTGCCGATCTGGGATTGGGTCGGTGGTCGATTCTCGGTCTGGTCGGCCGTGGCGTTCCCGGTCGTCCTTGGTCTGGGCATGCCGGTATTCCGTGAATTCCTGCGCGGTGCCGCTGACATGGACGCGCACTTTCTGAATGCGCCGATAAGCGACAATCTGGTGTACTGGCAGGCCCTGATGTCGGTGTGGAACCGGAATGGCATGGGTTACGGCACCCAGGGCATCATTCCCTACGATGAGCGCCTGGAGCTGTTGCCGGCCCATCTTCAGCAGGTGATCATGGAGAGTCTGGGTAAGTCGGTCACTCTCGACGGCGCCGATTGCACGCAGGCCACCAGTCCGGTTTTGATGGGTGCCAGCGGCAATCCCAGTCAGCACAGTTTCTTCCAATACCTGCAACAGGGTATCGGTACGGTACCACTGGATATCATCGGTGTGGTCACCTCCGGCCACAGTCAGCCGACCAACCATCATTTCATCCTGGCCAACCTGTTGGCGCAGGCCGAATCCCTGGCTAATGGCCAATCCAGCGAAGATCCGCAGCGACGCTATCCAGGCAATCGTCCGTCCACGGTCATGCTGCTTGACGAACTCACGCCTTATGCCCTGGGCTTGCTGTTGGCGCTCTATGAGCACAGGGCTTGCTGTTGGCGCTCTATGAGCACAGCGTGTTCGTGCAATCCCGGATCTGGGGCATCAATGCCTTCGATCAATGGGGCGTTGAACTCGGCAAACAGATTGCCACCGGATTGATGCCCTATGTTGAAGGAGATCGGACGGACCTCTCGGATCTGGATCCAATCACCCGTGAATTGCTCGGGGTGATGCTCAAGTCCTGAGTTTTGCCTCAAGCTGCTGCAGCGCCCAGTGTGCGTGTTCACGAACCACGGCATTATCATGGCTGCATTTTCCACGGAGCGCATCAATATGTTCCGGAACAGGGTCGGCATTGCCGAGCGCAACCGCGAGGTTGCGTAGCCAGTTGGTGTAACCAGTACGGCGGATGGCCGAGCCTTCCGTGCGCTGCAGGAATTCGGTTTCGGACCATGCGAACAACTCCAGCAGGCTGGCCTCATCGAGACGGTTCCGGACCGCGAAGTCGGGCTCGGCATGGATTTTGGCGAATTTATTCCACGGGCAGACCAGCTGGCAATCATCGCAGCCGAAGATGCGGTTGCCGATGGCCTTGCGGAACTCTTCGGGAATGCTGCCTTGATGTTCGATGGTCAGATAGCTGATGCAACGCCGCGCATCAAGCCGGTTCGGCGCGATGATGGCGCCGGTCGGGCAGATCTCGATGCAGCGTGTGCAGGTTCCGCAATGCCCCTGCGGTGTCAGTGCGGTTCCTGGCAGATCCAGATCGGTATAGATTTCACCCAGGAAGAACCACGAGCCTTCATCCTTGTCGATCAGACAGGTATGTTTTCCAATCCAGCCCAGACCGGCATTGCGTGCCAGTGCCCGCTCCAGTGAAGGCGCCGAATCCACCAGCACCCGGTAGCCGAAGTGGCCGATTTCCGATTCGATGAATTGGGCCAGCTGTTTCAGGCGCTGCCGCATCAGTTTGTGGTAATCGCGGCCAAGCGCATAGCGTGCCACGTAGGCTTTGTCCGAGGCGGCCAGCGTCGTCCAGGCCTGCTCGGGATCGGTCCCGTAATCCATGCGCACAGAAATCACTGAAAGCGTGCCCGGTTGCAGGAGGTCCGGTCGTGCCCGCATGTCGCCATGGCGTGCCATATAGGCCATTTGGCCGTGCTGTCCTTTGGCAAGCCAGTCATTCAGGTGGGCCTGGTCGGCATCCAATGCGGCTTCGGCGACACCGAAACCGGTGAAGCCGAGCGTTCGGCTGTGTGCCTTGATTTTATCCAGTAATGCCGTGCAATCCATCCGCTCAGTATAATGCCAGCATGACCCGACCGGACTCCGCCACCATCCACCTGCAAAGCCCATCCCCTGAGACTACGGCGGCCATCGCCGAACGTATGGCTGTGCATTGCCCGGATTCGGCCGTGGTTTATCTCGAGGGGGATCTTGGTGCGGGAAAATCCGTGTTTGCACGGGCGTTTTTACAGGCACTGGGAGTTGCCGGTTCAATCAAAAGCCCGACATACACCCTCATCGAAAGCTACGCGCTCGTGGATGGGCGGGATGCCGTACATATGGATCTTTATCGCATTTCCGATCCGGACGAACTGGATTATCTGGCGCTGGACGGTGTTTTCGAACGATTGCGGGTGATGTTGGTGGAGTGGCCGCAACGCGGAGCAGGTCGGTTGCCAGCCGCAGATGTGACGGTAGCCCTTGCCATTGAAGGAGAGGGGAGGGTTCTGGAGGTCCGTGCCAACAGCGACCGTGGCGATTTATGGCTGCAGTCTGTCGGCCTCGTGCATTCCGGAGGCACCGTGGTTTGAACGGCAGTTAAACTGCGGGTCCGCTGTGTATAATCAAATCTTGATTAAACTTGGTTGCAGTGCTTCAATTCTCGAATGAGTATTTCCCTGAAAAGACGTTTGGGCTTGGTTTTGCTGGCATGTGCCGGACTTGCTTCCGCAGCCTCCGCGACCCAGGTGTCACAGATCCTGCTTCTGCAGGACGATACCGCGACCCGTGCGTTCATAGAAGTCAGCCAGCAGAGCACTTACAAGGCCTTCCTGCTGAAAACGCCTGACCGTGCGGTACTCGATATCGAAGGTGCCGAATTCGCGCCGCAGTTCAAGCTGCCGGCTGCAAACGGCGTGGTATTGGCTGTTCGGCAAGGTAAAACGCCGACGGGTCTGCGTGTTGTGTTCGATCTTGCCCAAGGCGCCCAGCTCAAGGAACGTGTCGATCTGACCGGTGCAAAACCGCGGTTGATTCTCGAATTGATTCCGATGGGTGCACCAATTGCACCAAGCAGTGCCAATGCAGCTCCAGCGCCTGAAATTAACTCTCCAGCGACCAAACCCGATCCGGTGAAGACCGATCCGGCGACCAAGACCATCGCTCCACCAGTCAAGGCTCCGGCTAAAACGGTGACGCCAAGCCAGGCCGTGCCAGGTCGCAGTAACGTCGGTTATGCGCTGATGGACGATGAAATCGTGCAGATCGATATCGATAGCCGGGGCGAAAAGCCGAGCACCACGGTGAAACCGGCCTCCGAAAAGGCCGCGCCGCCGTTGCCGAACATCAAACCGACCCTGAATCCGACCCCCGCCCAGTCCAAAGCCTTGCCCAAGAAGGCCAAAACCGTCAATGACGTGCTCGGCGCCTCGGCACGCAAGTTAGTGATAGCCATCGATGCCGGCCATGGCGGCAAAGATCCCGGTGCTCTGGGTCCGAATGGGACACGTGAGAAGGACATCACGCTGCGCGTGGCCAAGGAACTGGCGGCGGCCATCAATGCCGATCCGGGCATGCGGGCGGTGCTAATCCGCGATGATGATACCTTCGTGCCCCTGCAGGATCGCTACCAGCGCGCACGCCGTGCCCAGGCCGATCTGTTCGTTTCCATCCATGCTGATGCCGCGCTCAATAATGCCGCTAGCGGCTCCTCGGTGTTCGT
>JBEAYK010000215.1:0-3184 GCA_041159305.1 Pseudomonadota bacterium | reverse complement strand
CCTTTGCCGCCATTGCGGCCTTGAATGCCGAGGCCGCGCGTTGGCAGGCGGCCGTGCGGGTGTTCCATCAGTGGCAGGTTCTCTGGCAGCAGCGGGGCATCCAGTCCGTGGTCGATGCCCTGATTGCGCGCATTGCGCCAGTCCAGCTGGCGTGTGTGGGCGGTGAACGTACCTTGACGGATTTACGTCATCTCGGCGAGTTGCTGCAAGCCCAGATGGAAGACTGCAATGGGCCCGAAGAGTTGCTGGTCTGGTTTTCCGCGCAGCGCGAAGACGGCGGCGACGACGCGGAAGACGCCGCCGACAACCGACAACTGCGGATTGAATCGGATGCTGCACGCGTGCATCTGATGACCCTGCATGCCAGCAAGGGACTGGAATTCCCCATCGTATTCCTGCCCTTGATGTGGGCGCACGGCGAGGGGCGTGAGTCCGGGCTGTATCAGGCCGGTGATGACACTGAAGGCATGCGTCTGTGGCAAATCGGTGATTCCGCCAAGCGTATGGCACTGCAGGATTTGCAGGAGGAACGCTTCCGGGTGCTGTATGTCGCCATGACGCGGGCCATCCACGCCTGTCATGTCTTTGTGCTGCCGCCAGAACGTGGCAGCACTGCACGCAGCACCAAACCGCTTTCCGGAACTGCCCGTAGCGCCTTGGATGTGAGTTTGGCGCGTCTGCAGGAGCGCCCGGACTGGCGCGCCGAAATGGATGCTACCGCCAATATCGCCTGGCATGATGATTGGCAACCGCGGGAAGCCTTATCGGCAACGACAGATGACGGCATCGACGGGGCGTCGCGCAGTGCCCGCCAACTTCCGGAATCAGCACTGGGCCCGCTGCCTTCCAAACACAGCTTCAGCACCTTGACCAAAACCGGGGCGTCCGTGCTGATCGAGGACGCGGCGGCATCCGATGAGCGTACGGAGATTTCCGAGGATACGGCTTACGCCACTGATGCGGCGATGACATTGCCCGAACTACCGCATTCGGAGTTAACGGCCTTGATGTCGGTTGCCGGCACCGATTTCGGTAATGCCGTGCATGCCATTTTCGAACATCGGGAGCCCCTGCAGCGCCTGCAGGATCAGAAAGCCCTGATTGCCCGCTGTCTTGCCGAATTCAATGTGCATTCCCGCGATGATAATCCGGAGCGTGTGATGCACCTGCTGGCCGATCGCCTGCAGACGGTGCTCGATACGCCCTTGGGCCCTGAAGGCCCGCAGCTGGGTGCTTTGCCGGCCTCCGAGCTGCGCGCCGAAATGGAGTTCAACTATGTGTTGGACAATGCCGATATCGGCAAGCTGCGTGAGGTCTGCGTGGCCCATGGCGAACCGAATCTGGTGCCAATTCCCTCTCGACGCTTAGCCGGTCTCATGAACGGAAAAATCGATTTGGTTTTCCGCCATGACGGTCGCTTCCACATTCTCGATTACAAGAGCAACCGCCTCGGGCCATGCCTGTCGGATTACGCCCCGCAAGCCCTGCACCAAGCGATGGACGCGCATCACTACCGATTCCAGGCGCTGTTGTATGCCGTAGCCGTCGATCGTTATCTCGCCCAGCGCATTGCCGATTATGAGCGGGCGCGGCATCTCGGCGAGTGTTACTACATATTCATCCGTGCCGTCGGACTGGACGCTACCGCCGGCATCTGGCAACACCGCTTCAGTGATGCCTTGATGACCGATATTCAGCGCGTTCTATCCGGCGTGACTTTGGGGCAGGGCGTATGACGACCACTACCCATTTCAATTTCCGCACTCTGCCGAATTCGCCCCGTGCCGAGGCATGGCGTACGCTGGATGCCGCAGTGGCCCGATGGGTGCTTTCCCATGGCGGTTCACGCCTATTGGCCGAAGTCGCCGGCTGGGCCAGTTACGCCGAAGCCCAGGGCGACAGCGCCTTGCTACTCGAGCCGGAGACGCCCTCGCGCCATGGCCTGCGCGCCTTGAGCGTCGAAGAGCTCTCTGCACTGGCGGCCGAACCGATGGTGACGGTGCTGGCCGGTGATGAAGCGGCCAACACGCCCTTTGTGCTGCAGTTCAATCACTTCTATCTGCGCCGGAATGCGATGCATGAAATCGCCGTCGCGGCCGATCTGCGCGCCCGCCGAAGTCATGTCGAAGTGCCACGGATGCCCTGTCAGGCGAATGATCTGCAGGCCCTGTTCGAGGCCTTCGATACCGAAGCCGTGCGCCCGCAAACGCAAGCGGTCATGCAGGTGCTCGGTCGCCGTCTTTTTGTCTTGACCGGTGGGCCCGGTACCGGAAAGACCACCACGGTCCTGCGGATGTTGTTGGCATTAATCCGCGAACACCATGCGCAGCACGCATGCTTGCCGGTCATCCGGCTGGCGGCACCGACCGGCAAGGCGGCCCGTCGTCTGGGCGATGCCCTGCGCGATAGCGCCAAGGCCTTGCAGGACCGTCTCGATTTCAGGAGCTCCTCATGGCCACAATGGCTAGCACCGGCACTGCAGGCCGAGGCCATGACCGTGCATCGGCTCTTGGGTAGCCGTGGCCAGCAACGCGGTTTCGTGCATCATGCCGGCAATCCAATCGGGGCCGATGTGGTCCTGATTGATGAAGCCTCGATGTTGGATTTGCCATTGCTTCGTGTTTTGTTGGATGCGCTGGCGCCATCAGCGGTTTTGGTGTTTGTCGGCGATGCCGAGCAACTCCCGCCGGTCGGAACCGGTTCGGTCTTTCTGGATCTGGTCCGCGCCCTGGAAGCTTCCGCCGCCGGCGATGTGGTCCGCCTGCAACACAGCTTCCGCGCCGATCAGGCACTGGTGCCGGTCAATGCCGCCTTGCGTGATGGCAATTTTGAGGCGTTCGTACAGGCATGTGGCGCGGCCGGCTCACGTGATGGCAATTTTGAGGCGTTCGTACAGGCATGTGGCGCGGCCGGCTCACGCGTGCAGCGTCAGACCTGTGTCACGCTGCCGCAGCTGCACGCCTGCATCCAGCACTGGCATCAGCAGTTATTGGCCGAGTGGCGCGACGCCGGCATCTATGCGCCCGTGCATGCGCAGGATCTTGCAAGCGTCCTGCAAGCGGTGCGTGGCCGGCAGTTATTGTGCGCCCTGCGCGAGGGGCCGTTCGGTGCCGAACAGGTCAACACCCGTCTCGAGACGTTGTTCCGCAAGGATGCCGGGGACAGTGCGGCCGGCGTCTGGTAT
>JBEAYK010000214.1:0-2916 GCA_041159305.1 Pseudomonadota bacterium | reverse complement strand
GGCCTGCCCTCGCCGCTGGCCTCGCTGCCCGGCAATCCGCTCGGCCGTAAGCGTTCGTATTTCGCCTTGTCGCGCCGTGGCGGTTCCAGCGGCATCAATGCCGCCAAGAACAAACGGCATTCCGATGCGCTGTCACGGGTGATCATGGCGCACCGTCTGTATCCCGAGCAGGATGTGCAGTTGGTGCCGGTGTCGATTTTCGTTGGACGCGCACCGATCCGCCAGTCCGGCTGGTTCTCGGTGCTGTTCTCGGAAAACTGGGCGCTGGTCGGCCGCTTCCGCCGTTTCGTATCGGTCTTGTTGAACGGCCGAGACACGTTGGTACGCTTCTCGCCGAGTTACCGCGTGCGCGACATGCTCGCCGAGGACATTCCGCACGAGCGTCTGGTGCGCAAGGCCCAGCGCCTGCTGCGTGCCCACCTGCGCAAGGTGCGCGCCGCCGTCATCGGCCCCGATCTGTCCACGCGCCGCCTGCTGGTCGACCGCGTGCTGGATGCCGAGCCGGTACGCAAAGCCATTGCCGAACAGGCGCGCCGTGACAAAAGCAGTTACGCCCAGGCCTGGAACAAGGCGCACGAATGCGCTTGGGAAATCGCCGCCGATTATTCGCATCCGGTGGTGCGCTCGCTGTCGTTTGCGCTGACCGGATTCTGGAACCGCATCTATGACGGCGTCATCATCCATCACATGGAACTGCTCAAAGAAGCCGCACCCGGCCATGAAGTGGTGTATGTGCCCTGCCATCGCAGTCACATGGATTACCTGCTGCTCAGCTACCTGCTGTACACCAAGGGCATGGTGCCGCCGCACATCGCGGCCGGGGTCAATCTCAATCTGCCGGTCATCGGTCCGATCCTGCGCCGTGGCGGCGCCTTCTTTCTGCGCCGCAGCTTCAAGGCCAATGCCCTGTATTCGGCGGTGTTCTCGGAATACGTGGCGCAGCTGGTCGGCGGTGGTTATTCGTTGGAATACTTCATCGAAGGCGGCCGCTCGCGCACCGGGCGCCTGCTGGCGCCGAAAGGCGGCATGATCGCGATGACGGTGAAGGCCTTCCTGCGCGCACCGCAGCGGCCGGTGGTGTTCCAGCCGGTGTACATCGGCTACGAGCGTCTGATTGAAGGCAAGAGCTATCTCGACGAACTGTCCGGCCAGCCCAAGGAAAAAGAAACCATCTGGGCCTTGATCAAGGCCGCGTTCGAAGTGCTACGCGAGCATTACGGCAAGGTCACCGTCAATTTCGGCGAACCGGTGTATCTGGACCAGAGCCTGGCGCGCCACGCACCGGACTGGCGGGCCGAACGCGACAACGAAGACGGCAAGCTGCCGTGGCTGTCGACCGTGGTCGACGAGCTGGCGCAGAACATCCATGTCAACATCAACCGCGCGGCCGACGTCAACCCGATCAATCTGCTGGCCTTGGCCCTGCTGTCCACGCCCAAACACGCCATGGATGAAAACGATCTGATTGAACAGATCGAGTTGTCCAAACGCATCCTCAGCTGCGAACCCTACGGCCCGCGCGTGACCGTGACCGCCATGGATGCGCGCGCCGTGATCGCTTACGGCGAAGACATGGGTGCGGTCATCCGCACCAAGCATCCGCTCGGCGACGTACTGTCGATGCCGGGCGAGACCGCCGTTCTGCAGAGCTATTTCAAGAACAACATCCTGCACCTGTTCAGTGCCGCGGCGTGGATCGCGCTGTGCTTCCAGAACAACCGACGGCTGTCGCGCCACGGTCTGGTCAGTCTCGGCTTGAACGTGTATCCGTTCATGAAGAGCGAATTGTTCCTGCCCTGGAACGATGTTGAATTCGCCGAGCGTCTGAATCGAACCATTGATCTGTTCATTCGCGAAGGCTTTTTGACCACCAACGGCGAAGACAGTGAAACCCTGTACCGCGCGCCCGGCCAGACTGACGAGGTGTTCCATCTGCGCGCCATCGCGCACAGCATGCAGCAGGCCTTCGAGCGTTATTTCATCGCCATCACCACCTTGGTCAAAAACGGCAGCGGTGTGCTCAGCGCCTCCGAGCTGGAAAGCCTCTGTCATCTGACTGCCCAGAGGCTGTCGCTGCTGTACGCGCCGGCGGCGCCGGAGTTCTTCGACAAATCGCTGTTCCGCGGCTTCATCGCCAACATGCGCGAACAGAAACTGATCTGGCTGAACGAAGCCGGCAAGCTGGAATTCGACCAGCGCCTGAACGATTGGGAGCAGGATGCCCGTCTGGTGCTCAATCGCGAACTGCGGCACACCATCCACAAGATTTCGCCGGATGCGGCGGCACCGAAAACCGACGCGCCGGA
The DNA here is from genome assembly GCA_041159305.1 of Pseudomonadota bacterium. Classification (GTDB taxonomy): domain Bacteria; phylum Pseudomonadota; class Gammaproteobacteria; order Xanthomonadales; family Xanthomonadaceae; genus Arenimonas. Next base: position 610 of record JBEAYK010000214.1, on the reverse strand, counting down.
ATCAGGCGTTTAAGTCGGGAATCAGCAGGTTTTCCAGAACCGAAATCTGGTCTTTGATTTTGAGCTTGCGCTTTTTAAGCCGCTTGATGCCGAGCTCGTCATCGGGCCGGTTGCGGATGAATACTTCAATGGCGGCATCCAGATCGCGGTGCTCGGTGCGCAGCTCGAGCAGCATGGCGGTGTATCGGCGCTGGGTGAACGGATCGAGCATTCGGGAGTCCGCGGACGGGGCAACACAGGTAGAATAAACCAAGCCGTATCTCTTTTGGAATCCGCATGTTTTTCCGCAATATCGTCCTGTTCGCCCTGCCTGAAATCCACCGCCTCGACCTCGAAACCCTGGAAAACGTGCTGTCCACCCACGCCCTCAAGCCGGTCGGGCCGCTGGCCATGCAATCGCGCGGCTTCGTGCCGCCGCTGGGCAGTGGCGCCTATGTGCAGCGCGCCGGACACAGCCTGTGGCTCAGTCTCGGCGGCGAAGACCGCATTCTGCCGTCGGCGGTGGTGCATCGCGAGTGGCAGGCCAAAATCGCCAAACTGGAAGACACCAAGGGCCATCCGCTCGGCAAACGCGCCCGCAGCCAGCTCAAGCAGGACACCCTCGATGAGC
>JBEAYK010000213.1:318-3235 GCA_041159305.1 Pseudomonadota bacterium | reverse complement strand
TCGTGGGTCAGCATGGTCGCTCCTGGGCTGGCGGTTTGGGCTGGCGCAGAATACGGGCGAAATCGGACGGATGCAGGGTCATGCCCAAGCCGAGCATGATGATGCCCAGTGAAGCCGGAAGCAGGACGCCGCTGATCAGTGCGGTATCAATCATTTGATATGCATCGCGCAGTTCATCGCCACTGTGATGCGTTCATCAGTGCCGACTGGCGATTACCGGTTGATTTTTGTGTGCTCAAGGTATTGGCATCAATTATGGAATGTTTAGCAGATAGCGAGGTGGTTGCCTTGCTAGGGTTTCTTGTTCAATGGCATGACCGATCTGCAAAGCCTTACTGTCCTGCCATTGACCGGTGATAATGGAAATGCCTACCGGCATGCCTTGCACTGTCCCCATCGGGACAGTCAGGTGCGGATAACCGGCGACCGCCGGTAAGGTGCTGGCCGAGCCCAGATAATGATCGCCATTGAGTAGATCGGTGGTCCATGCCGGGCTTCCCGAGGGGGCGACAAGCGCAGCCACCTCGTACCGTGCTAGCAAGCTGTCCAGTTGGGTTCTGGCCACCTTGCCGGAATTGGCCAACGCGCGTTGGTAATCAGCGCTTTGCAAGTCGCTACTTTGTTGAGCGGCTTCAAAAAGATCCTGCCCGAAATAGGGCATTTCCGCTGTTGCATGTTCACGATTGAAGGCAATCAGTTCAGCCAAGGAGCGTGTTTTCACCGTTTTCGGCGTATCGGCGAGATAAGCATTCAAGTTGTGTTTTAACTCGCTTAACAGTACGGTGAATTCATTTTTGCTGATGTCGGAAATAGAGTCAATGGTTTTGACTTCAACTAAAACCGCCCCGGCTTTCTCAAGTGCAGCGAGTGTTTGTTCAAAAACGGCATCCGCGCCGGGATGGTAGCCGGACAGCGGCCGCATCACGCCCAAGCGCAGCCCTTTCAGCGAGGTGTTGTTGAGATGGCGGACATAATCAGGACTGGCTGGGAGTGTGCTCATGGCGTTCAACAACACGGCGGCATCATAGACTGAACGTGCCATCGGGCCTGCCGTGTCCTGGCTGTGCGAAATCGGAATGATGTATTTCTGTGATAGCAAGCCGACAGTTGGCTTAAAACCGACCAGTCCATTGATGGCCGAAGGACAGGTAATCGAGCCATCGGTTTCGGTACCGACGGCCATGACCGCAAGACTCGCGGCGATGGCTACACCGCTGCCGGAGCTGGATCCGCATGTATTGCGTGACAATGCATATGGATTACGGGTTAATCCGCCAACGGCACTCCAGCCACTGATTGAGTGGCTGGAGCGAATGTTGGCCCATTCACTTAAATTGGTTTTACCTAGAATAATGGCGCCGGCACTGCGCAAGCGGGCAACGATTGGTGCATCGCGGTCGGAAATATTATCTTTTAAGGCCAGAGAGCCTGCGGTTGTCGGTATCGGATCGAGGCTTTCAATATTGTCCTTCAGCAGAATCGGAATTCCATGCAGCGGTCCGCGGAGTTTTCCTTGAGCGCGCTCTTTATCCAGTTGATGTGCTATCCGGATGGCATCGGGGTTGATGGCGATAATGCTGTTCAGGGTCGGCCCGCTTTGGTCAATGGCAGCTATGCGCTTCAGATAAGCTTGCACGAGGCTTTCCGAAGTAAGCTGTCCGTTGTTCAAAGCCGTTTGGATGTCCGTTAATGATTTCTCATCAGGATTGAATGCCATGGGTTTTTGTGCAGCACAAGCGCCGCTCAAAGTCACGCTCAAAATAATCGACCAGACAGTTTTTATGGATATGGGCATGGTTTGCGGTCTCATGTGTGGATACTAAATTGTAATCGTTGTGGTCGGCCGCCACATCTCATGATACGGAATGCCGTCTTCATGGTATTGCCCACCAGCGGAGGGCTGACGCGTGTAAACACTCTTGCCGTCCTTGATGGCTTCCAGCACCACGATGCTGTTGATCTTCATCGGATCGATGCCGACCGGATCGTCGGACAGAATCACCATGTCGGCGCGTTTGCCCGGAACCAGTGAACCTTTGCTGTCGGCTTCGCCGAACTGCTCGGCGCCCCACAAGGTAATCATCTTCATCGCTTCATACGCGCTCACCCGCTCGTCTTCACCGATCACCTTGCCGCTGCGCGACACGCGGTTGACGGTAGCCCAGGCGACCTGCATCAGGTTCGGCAATGCCACCGGGGCATCGGTGTGGCTGGTGGCGTGCAGGCCGGTGTTCAGAATCGAACGCATCGGCGAGATCTGCGCGCCTTTGTCGGCACCGACAATCTGGGTGTACCAGTCACCCCAGTAGAAGGTGTGCATCGGGAACATGGACGGGAAGATGCCAAGGCCTTTGAGTTGTTGCACTTGATCGGGGCGGATGTACTGGCCGTGGATCAGGGTGACCGCGCCCGTCTTCACGCCGTGTTTGGCCACCACCGGCTTGAGCGCTTCGAACAGTTGGTCGATGGCGGCATCACCGTTGGCGTGTACTTTCACTGGCCAGCCTTTGGTGAAGGCTTCATCCAGATAGGCTTCCACTTGCTTGGTGTCGGGAATCGACGGATAGCCGAGATAGCCTTGTTTTTGTCCATCCGGCGGCAGCAGGTAGGGCGTGGTGCGCCAGGCGGTACGGCCCTGGGGGGAACCGTCGAGAGTGATTTTCAGTCCGGCCAGACGGTAATGGTTTTTGTAGTCTTTGGCGAAGCTGCTATCGAGTGCGGTGCGGGCGGAATAGTCCATCCAGCCGGTCACGTCGATATCGAGCAGTCCACGCTCACCGGCCGCTGCAAGATCATTGCTCTGGCCGGCACCGAACATGCGGCCTTCGTTGGCGGTGGTGTAGCCGTAGCTCTTGGCCAATTGCAGGCCGCGCTTCAGGAACTCATCTTTGCCTTCCGGGCTGACGGGCGCAAGGGC
>JBEAYK010000213.1:0-299 GCA_041159305.1 Pseudomonadota bacterium | reverse complement strand
TCGCGGCGGATGACGCCGCCTTCGGGATTGGCTGTGGTCGCGTCATAACCGATCATCTTCAGGCCAAGCGTATTGACCGCGGCGAAGTGGCCGGAAATATGGGTTGCCATCACCGGTACGGTGGTCGAGACCTTGTCCAGATCTTCGCGGGTCGGATGTCGGCCAAGCAGGGCATCATCGTAGCCCACGCCGAAAATCCAGCCGGTCTTGGCCACAGTGCCGTTACAGGTCTTTGCCTATGAAATGGCAGTTGCTCGCGGCAATGATGTTGACCAACCTAGAAACTTGGCAAAATCAGT
>JBEAYK010000212.1:0-2964 GCA_041159305.1 Pseudomonadota bacterium | reverse complement strand
CTTCCGACCTGCACGGATGGACCCTGATTTCGCTGCGCCCACGTCACCGGCACGGTGCGGTAAGGCGCGCGGCCGCCGCCCAGGGGGCCCGGGTACTGGCGGTATCGCCCTATGCATTGCGTGCTCTGGATGCCGGCGCAGCCTTGCAGGCCGCCCTGCGCTGCCCGATCCGGATCGCCAGCTCACCGGCTGCGGTGGCTTTCGCCGCAGCCCAGAGACCCCTGCACGGCGACTGGCTGGCCATCGGCGAGGCCACCGCAAAGGCCCTGCGACGCGCCGGTGCCGGCGCCGTGCAAAGCGCGGAACCGCAGAATGCCGACGGTCTGTTGGCCCTGCCGATCCTGTCCGACTGCCGCGGCCAAGACATCGGGTTGATCACTGCGCCCGACGGTCGCGGACTCTTGGAGCGTGCTTTGCCGGCGCGCGGTGCGCACCTGCATATCGCCCATGTCTATTGCCGACAGCCCTTGGAGCTGCCCGCCAGCGTGCATCGTCGTCTACAGGCGCTTGGTCAGAATACGGCGGTGTTGGTCAGCAGCCGGGCAGCCTTTGGCGAATTCTGGCGTCAGCTTGATGCAGGCGCGCGTGACAAAATCAGCGATACCCTGTGCATCGCCAGCAGCGCCCGCTTGCTAGAATATCTCCATGGGCTCGGCATCCGGCAGCTCCGGCTCGCCGCCGGAACGCAACCGGCCAGCATGCTGGCTGCCCTGCGCGAGGCCATTGCCGCCAATGAAGGTGAAGGATGATGTCATGAGTGATACGCCGGTTCCTGTTGCTAAATCACATTCCCGCATCGGCGTGGTCATTCTTTCGGCCGTTCTGATCATCGCCTTGGCAATATTCGCCTGGATCCGCTTTCGTGTGGACTCCGGTGAAGCCCTGATTCCGAGCGCCGACCTCAGTACCGAGGCGTTGGACCGACGCCTGCTGATCGCTGAGCAGCAGGTCGCCCGACTTGAGCAGGAACGTGCGGCCCTGCAGCAGCGCCTGGGCGAATCGGCCAACCGCACCAATCTGCTGCGCGATGAAGTGCTCGGTGTCAGCGAGCGCGCGGCACTGATTGAAGACAGTGTGCAGCAGCTCAGCCGAAGCGATCGCAGCGCCATGGACAGTCTGCGATTGAACGAAGCCGAATTGCTGCTCATCATCGCGCGTGAACGTTGGCAGCTGTCGGGCGATCTGGCCGGCACCCTGCAGGCCACGGAGTTGGCCGCCACCGCCATCAACGGCCTGAAGGATCCGCAATGGCTGACCCTGCGGCAGACCGTTACCCGCGAACTGGCTGCGTACCGCGGCATCGAAGCCGATCCGCGCGCGATTGCCCGCGGTGAACTGGATGCCCTGGAAGCGCTGCTGCCGCAGTTGCCGGCCGCAAACAGTGGCGACACCGAGGGCACTCCGGAACCCTACGGTTTCGAACGTCTGCTCAAAGCGCTGATCCGCATCCAACCGACCGGCCAACAAACCTTGATTGCCCCGGCCGAACGGCAGGCGGCGCAAACCGCACTGGCTTTGGAAATCGCCAATGCCCGCACGGCCCTGCAATTGCGGCAGAGTGCTGAATTCAAGAACAGTGTTCGCCGGATTGATCAATGGCTGGATCGTCTGTATGCCGACGGCAAGGCCCTGCAGGAACGGCGCCAGCGACTGCAACAGGCGGCGAATGCTCCGCTCAGCATCGCCCTGCCGGAAGCCGGCAGCACGCTCAGTGAATTGCAACGGCTGAAACAGAGCGTCACGCCATGAGCCTTTACCGCAGCTTTCTGTGGTGGTTGTTGCTGGCGGCACTCGGCGCGCTGGCCTGGGATCTGCTGCAACCGGATTTCGGCGAAGTGGTCATCCGCTGGCATGGCACCACCGTCACCACCACGGTCGCGTTCTTTCTGTTTGCCTGCATCCTGCTGCTGTTTACTCTGTGGTTGCTGTGGACCGTGTTGCGCTTTCCCTACAACGCTTGGCAGGCCTACGCCCACAAACAGGCGCGCAGTCGCTTGAATAGCGGCCTGACCGCGTTTTATGAAGGCCGCTACGGACGGGCGCAGAGCCTGCTATTGAAGGCCGCCGAAGACAAACAGGTGCGCGATCTGGCATTGCTGGGGGCGCGTCAAGCCGCGTTGGCGCAGGAGGATTTCGTTGCGGCCGCCGCCTTGCTGGAACAGTTGAACCAATCGAACCCGACCTTGGCCGCCTCCAACAACGCGCGTCTGCTATTGAAACAAGGCAAGGCGCAGCAGGCACTGGATGTGATGCTGACGCGCCCTGCCACGGAGTGGTCGCCGGTCGCACGCGGCATCGCGATTGAAGCGGCGATTACGCTGCAGCAATTCGATCTGGCCCGTAACTGGATGCAGGCCCGTGGCCATGGCATGAGTGCCAAACAGCAGGCGCAATTGCAGGCGCTGTACCAAAGCCGTTATCTGGCCGGCGCCGATTCCGCCGACACGCTCTGGCAGCGCTGGCAGGAACTCGATGCCCAAGGTCCGCCCGGTGAGGCCATGGCCGAAGCTTTCGCAAAACGCGCCGGTGCGCTCGGCATGCAACATTCCGCCGCAAGTGCATTATTGGATTCGGCCGAAGCCCATTACGCCAGCGCATCGGTAAAAGCACTGTCGGCCTTGGCGCAGAACGACGCCGCGCTATTTGAACGCCTGCGTGCATTGTTGGCCCCACATCCGGACGATGCCGATTTACTGCATTCACTCGGCAGCTGGAGCCGTGCCGCCGGCAACAACGATAACGCCATTGGGTACTGGCAGCGCGCGATTGCGCAAGGCGGCGGTGCAGAAAGCTGGAACCAGCTCGGGCAGGCCCATGCCGGCCTGGGCCAGTTCGAGCAAGCCTATATCGCCGAAAACAACGCGCGTCGCGTGCTGAACGGCGAAGCACCCCTGCCGATGACCGGTATCACGCTGCAACAACGCATCGCTGCCGAAGCGGTTTCCGAGGCCTTGCGGAACGCCA
>JBEAYK010000211.1:0-2986 GCA_041159305.1 Pseudomonadota bacterium | reverse complement strand
CCTTTTCACGGCCCAACGGCTGGACGGAACCCGCCGGATATCCCAGAATGGGGCTCCTTTCCGAAAGAGATCGCCCATGGCCAGCCTGCGCCCGACCGTCCTCCTGATCATGAGCCTTCTGTTCACCTGTTCCACCGCCCTGGCGGCGCTCGAAGGCGATGCCAGCGTGAAGAAACGCCTGGATGCGCGCGCCATGAAATACGAAGTGTACGAAGACGGCGACTTCAAACTGACCTTCTCCTATAAACAGGACAATCGTTCACAGCTGGTATTCGTTTCCGGAACAACCGAAAGCGTCGGCGCATTCGATATCCGGGAGATTTTCGCCCCGGCGCTCAAGCTCGGCGATTACCCGCTGTCCGGCACCAAAGCCCGGGAACTCCTGGAAAGCAGCGGCGAATACAAACTCGGCAGCTGGGAAGTCCGTGACGAGGTCCTGTATTACGTGATCAAAGTACCGGACACCATCGATGCCGAAGAACTGGAAAGCGCGCTGGAAATCGCCGCCGAAGCGGCCGATGACATGGAACTGGAACTCAGCGGCAAAGACGATCTCTGATCGGAGCTAGCGGCTCAGCCCCTGTTGCGCGAGCATGTCGAGATAGCGCGCCCAGCGCGCTTCCTGCTGCTCACCCAATTCCTTCAGAAAACTCCAGGTATAGATGCCGGTTTCGTGCCCGTCATTGAAACGCAATACCACCGCGTAATTACCGATTGGCTCGATGGCGCTGATGTTGACGTCTCGCTTGCCAGCGACCCACACGCGCTGATCCGGACTGTGACCCTGCACTTCCGCCGATGGCGACTCGACCCGCAGGTACTCGCAGGGCAGCCGGTAGCGGCTGCCGTCGTCGAAAGCCACTTCCAGCAGATGGGAAGCACGGTGCAGAATCAGGTCGGTCGGTTTGGGGTTCATGGACTTTATTTTTTGCGTTTCGCACGCGGATGCGCGGCGTCATAGACCGTGGCCAGACGCTGGAAATCGAGATGGGTGTAAATCTGGGTGGTGGCGATGTCGGCATGGCCGAGCAGTTCCTGCACGCTGCGCAAATCGCCGGAAGATTCCAGCATGTGGCTGGCAAAACTGTGCCGCAGCAGATGCGGATACACCCGTTTCCAGATGCCCTGCTGCTGCGCCAGCTGGCGAAGGCGCAGCTGTACGGCGCGGGTGCTGATGGCGGCTCCGCCACGGCCGGGAAATACCGGCGCATCGGGCGCCACGGCACCGGCGGCATGCCAGTCCCGCAAAGCCGTCAGCGCATGACTGCCGATCGGCACGATCCGGGTCTTGCTGCCTTTGCCGAACACGGTCACCAGACTGTCATCGAGATCCAGATCCTGCCAACGCAATGCGCATAGCTCCGACACGCGCAGGCCCGATGAATACAACAGTTCGAGCAGGGCGCGGTCACGTAGACCGAGTCCGCCACCGGTCGGCAACTCGACCAGACGGACGGCTTCGTCGACATCCAGCACCTGCGGCAGCTTGCGCGCGGCTTTGGGGGCACGCAGACCGGTACTGGGATCATCGCGCAGTTCGCCGCGTTTCATCAGAAACTTGAACTGGCTGCGCAAGGCCGAGAGCCGACGCTGCACGCTCTTAGCGGAAAGTCCGCGGCGATGCTCCTGGGCCATGAACTGCTGGATGTGGGCGAATTGCAGTTGGTCGGGATCATCGATGTTCTGCTGCCGGCAATAGTCCTGCCACGCCAGCAGATCGCGGCGGTAATTGCTCAAGGTGTGCGGCGAGGCCTGCCGTTCGACAGCCAGATAGTCGAGAAAGCGATCAATGCCGGCGGCAATGCCGCTCATCGCCGGGATTGGATGAATGCCGTCTGGAACAGTTCGCCGATCCAGCGCAGGAACAGGGTGCCCATGCCGGGGTAAAAGCGGTGCGGATCGGCGCTGCCGACCGCGATCAGTCCGACATCCGCGACCGGAATCAGCGCGATGGATTGCGTATGGGTACGGTTGTCGCCGAAAAGCACCGGCAGCTTTTCCGGATTGAGGCGTCCGCAGATCGGCTCGCCATTGGCCAGACAGTCGGCAAAGGGCTGCAGGCGCGGATCTTCGGCAGGAATATGGCTGAACCAGTCGCCGAGCATTCCGGGCACCGACGTGAAACTGATGACACGCACGCTTTCACCCGCGAAGTCCTCTTTCAGACAGGCCGCCAGCGTCTGTATGACATCGGCGGGTTGACGCGCGCGCAGCAGGCCGAGACTGAGGGCATGGATGTGCTGGGTCAGGCGCTCGTTATCCTGCGCATTCATGCCGAGCTCGCTCAGACGTCGGGTCAGGTCGCGGTTTTTGTCGCGCAGGATTTCCAACTGGTAGGACGACAGCGAGGCGGTCTTGCCATCTTCTTTCGGCACCACCAGACTCAGCGCGAGATCGGGAAACTGGGCGAGGAAATTCGGATGCCGGCGCAGCCACACCGCCACTTCATGCGCGCTCAGTTTTTCCGCACGGTCATCAATCATCTCGCCATTCTCCGTCATAGACCCAGACCGCAGGGCCGGTCATGGTGACCGCCGCCGCATCCTCGGGCCAATCAATCATAAGCGTTCCGCCCGGCAAATGCACCGCCAGCGAACGCGCCACCAGGTTCTGCCGCATCAGACTGACCGCCGCCGCACAGGCGCCGGACCCGCAGGCCAGGGTTTCGCCGACGCCGCGTTCGTAGACGCGCAGACGGATGTTGCCGTGGTCCAGCACTTCCGCAAAACCGACATTGACGCCCTCCGGAAACACATGCGCGGCCTGGACCGCTTTGCCCCAGCGTTCGACCGGCGCATCCAGGACGCTGTCGACCCGGAAAACCGCATGCGGATTACCCATGGAGACGGCGGCAAACGCATGTTGTTCGCCGTCCAGCGGCAGAAAATACTGCAGTGCATCGGCTTCGGCCAGCAAGGGAATCTGCTCCGGCGCGAAGCGCGGATGGCCCATGCCGAGTGCATAATCATTTCCGGTCCGGCGCACA
>JBEAYK010000210.1:0-3011 GCA_041159305.1 Pseudomonadota bacterium | reverse complement strand
TCAATACCCTGCGCGGCGAAGTGCTGACGGCATGACCCGCGGACCGGTGCAATGCGATGTCGGTGTCAGCTACGGCATGTCCCGCAAGGGCGTGCCGGCACCGGTCAGCTTCAAGCGCTGGGCCGAGGCCGCCTGCCAGGGCCGCATCAAACGCGCCGATATCGCCATCCGCATTGTCGATGTGCCGGAAGGCCGTCGCCTGAACCATCACTACCGCGCCAAGGATTACGCCACCAATGTGCTGAGCTTTCCGGCCGAGCTGCCAGCGGGCGTGCATCTGCCCTTGTTGGGTGATCTGGTCATCTGCGCACCGGTGGTGGCCAAAGAAGCCGCGGAACAGGGGAAATTCCTTGCGGCGCACTACGCCCACCTGACAGTGCACGGCGTCCTGCATCTGTTGGGATTGGATCATGAGAATCCGCGTGAGGCCGATGCCATGGAAGCCATCGAGCGCGGCATTTTGGCTGACCTGGGCTTTGCCGACCCCTACCTTCTGGACTAAGTCCAGGGTGTCAGTCTGGATTCCCGCAACAGGGATGAGACTCGCCTTCGGGCACAATCGGGCAATACAGATCATGCAGTATTTCGATGATGCGATGCGCCGGACCTTCGGCGACCTGATAAAACACCGTCTGCGACTGCCTGCGGGTAACGACCAATTCTTGGTCCCGCAGCACGGCAAGGTGCTGGGATAGCGCCGACTGGCTGAGCAGTATGCGGGCATTAATCTGCGAGACGCTAAGCTCGCCCTCGATCAGCAGACAAAGAATACGTAAGCGCTGAGGGTTGGCCAGCGCCTTCAGAAGTTCGACCGCAGCATCGGCCTCCCGTGCCATGGCCTGGGTGTCGATATCGGTATTCGGGGTTTTAGGGGGTATAGTCACGAACCGATTATAAAAGGGCTTGACTAATTTAGCAATATCTAATTAATATACCTGAATACCTAAAACGGGCCCAACCCGAGGAGAGAGCCATGAAGCGCATCGTCGTGATGGGTGCCGGTATCGCCGGTATGAGCGCCGCCTATGAGCTCCACAATAAACTCGGCAACAAAGCCGAAATCAGCGTGTATGGCGATGGCCCGCGCTTCAGCTTCACCCCCTCGAACCCCTGGCTGGCCGTAGGCTGGCGCGATGCCGAGCAGATCACCCTGGATGCCGGCGAACATCTGGTCAAAAAGAACATCCGATTTGTACCCGAGCGTATCACCGAAATCGACCCGGTGGCCAAGACCGTGCGCGCCGGCCAAGGCGAGCCTACGCCTTATGACTATCTGCTGATCTGTACCGGGCCGCGTCTGGCCTTTGAAGAAGTCCCCGGCACCGGCCCGCATGGCGGGCATACCCACTCGGTGTGCACCACACCGCATGCCACCGAAGCCTGGGCGCATTATCAGGAGTTCCTGAAAAACCCCGGACCGATTGTGGTGGGTGCCGTACAGGGCGCCAGCTGCTTCGGGCCGGCCTATGAATTCATCATGATTCTCGATGCCGATTTGCGCAAACGCAAACTGCGCGACAAGGTGCCGATGACCTTTGTCTCCAGCGAACCCTACATCGGCCATATGGGCCTGGGCGGCGTCGGCGATTCAAAAGGCCTGATGGAAAGCGAAATGCGCCAGCGCCATATCAAATGGATCGTCAACGCCAAAGTGACCGATATCGAGCCGGGCATGATGCATGTCAGCGAATGCGACGACAGCGGCGCCGAGAAGAAAACCCACGCTGTGCCGTTCGCATTCAGTATGATGCTGCCCGCGTTCAAAGGCGTGGATGCCGTGGCCGCCGTGGAAGGACTGTGCAACCCGCGCGGCTTCGTATTGACTGACAAGCACATGCGTTCGGTGAAGTACCCGGAAATCTTCTCGGCCGGCGTCTGCGTGGCGATTCCGCCGGTGGAAGCCACGCCGGTCGCCACCGGTGCGCCGAAAACCGGCTTCATGATCGAATCCATGGTGACCACCATCGTTGAAAACATCGACGCAGAAATCGCCGGCAAACCCGCCACCTTCGAAGGCACATGGAACGCGGTTTGTCTGGCCGACATGGGTGATACCGGCGCGGCGTTTGTGGCGTTGCCGCAAATTCCGCCGCGCAATGTCACCTGGACCAAAATCGGAAAATGGGTACATTACGCCAAAATTGCTTTCGAGAAATACTTTCTTTACAAAATGCGCAACGGCACCTCCGAGCCGGTGTATGAAAAACACATCATGAGTCTGCTCGGCATCGAGCGCCTCAAGTAATCCGTCCAAACCACTACACAAGGAGTTTTTATGAATCTCGACCGCGCCGTTATGGCCTTTGCCGGTGTCATGGTACTGATCAGTCTGTTGCTGACCTATTACGTGAGTCCGAATTTCGTCTGGTTCACGGTATTCATCGGCCTGAATCTGTTCCAAGCCAGCCTGACCGGCTTCTGTCCGGCCGCTTGGGTGTTCAAACTGTTTGGTGTTCCTGCCGGCAACCACTTCAAGTAAATATTGCCCCACCCTTCAAGACGACCCGCTGATGACCATGAAAACGCTCACCCCACTTCTCCTGCTCTGCGCCGCATTGGCGTCCTGTTCGTCCGAAACCGGTCAACCGCCGGCCATGGATTTACGGGGTATCGAGGCCGTTACGCCACAAACCGGTAACGCCGGTGCTGGTAGTCGATGGGATGGCGTCATTGAAGCCGTGCAGCAGGCTGACCTGACCGCGCAGACAGCCGGACGTGTAGCAATCGTTCTGGTGGATGTGAATGACCGCGTGCGTTCCGGCCAGGTTTTGCTGCGTCTAAGCGGCGTGGAACAGCGAGCCGGCGCCGAAGCGGCTCGGGCGCAGGCGGCCGCTGCCCGCGCACAAGCCGTCGAAGCCGAGGCCACCTACCGGCGTTACGCCGGTCTGGCCAAACAGCAATACATTTCCAAACAACAGCTGGATCAGGCCTTGGCCACCAAAAATGCCGCCGTCGCCAATGCCCGTGCGGCAGAGGCAATGGTTGCACAATCCATGCAGCAAGCCGACTAC
>JBEAYK010000209.1:0-3023 GCA_041159305.1 Pseudomonadota bacterium | reverse complement strand
CGGCATCCGCTCGGTGGATATCGGCGAGAAGCGACTGGTGCACCGCTACGGTCTCGACATCTATGACATGCGTTACATCGATGAAGTGGGCATGAAGCGGTCCTTGGAAGAAGCTCTGGAAGGCGTCGATGAAAACACCCATCTGCACGTCAGCTTCGATGTCGACTTCCTCGATCCATCCATCGCCCCGGGCGTGGGTACCACGGTGCCGGGCGGCCCGAACTATCGCGAAGCGCAGCTGGTGATGGAAATGATCGCCGATACCGGCCGGCTCGGCTCGCTGGACATAGTAGAATTAAACCCGGCTTTCGATGAACATAACAAGACCGGCGCCCTCGCCGTGGATCTGGTCGAAAGCCTGTTCGGCAAATCGACCCTGATGCGCATTGATTAACCCTGAGGAGTATTTATGAAAAAGCTCGCAACCTTACTGCTGACCCTGTCCTTCGTGCTGGCCCTGTCGGCCTGCAATACCATTGAAGGCGTCGGCAAAGACGTCCAGAAAGCCGGCGAAAAAGTCGAAGACGCCGCGAAAAATTAATTCCTCATGGCTAACCAGCGTGTCCTGACCGGCATCACCACCTCCGGTACGCCGCATCTGGGCAATTACGCCGGGGCCATCCGCCCGGCCGTTGCCGCCAGCCGGCAGGCCGGCGTGGAAAGTTTCTATTTCCTTGCCGATTACCATGCGCTGATCAAAGTGCAGGATCCGGCGCGCGTCCAGCAATCCACACTGGAAATCGCCGCGTCCTGGCTGGCCTGCGGTCTGGATCCGGATAAAGTCTGGTTTTACCGGCAATCCGATATTCCCGAAATTCCGGAACTGACCTGGCTGCTGACCTGCGTGGCCGGCAAGGGCCTGCTCAATCGCGCGCATGCCTACAAAGCGGCGGTCGATAAAAACACCGCCGAAGGCAACGATGCCGATGCCGGTATCACGGCCGGTCTATTCATGTATCCGGTGCTGATGGCCGCCGACATCCTGTTGTTCGGTGCGCATAAGGTTCCGGTTGGGCGCGATCAGGTCCAGCACATCGAAATGGCGCGCGATTTCGGCGCGCGTTTCAACCATCTTTACGGCCAGGCGTATTTCACCCTGCCGGAAGCGGCCATCGAGGAATCGGTGGCCACGCTGCCGGGTCTGGACGGCCGCAAGATGAGCAAGAGTTACGACAACACCATCGCGCTGTTCGCCGATGCGGCGACGCTGAAGAAACAGATCATGGGCCTGCTGACCGACTCGAAAGCACCGGGCGAACCGAAGGACACCGAGGGCTCGGCCCTGTTCCAGCTGTATCAGGCCTTCGCCACCCCCGAGCAGACCGCCGCCATGCGCAAAGCCTTTGCCGAAGGCATCGCCTGGGGTGATGCCAAACAGCAACTGTTCGCGGTCATCGATGCCGAAATCGCACCGATGCGTGAGCGTTACAACGCCTTGATGGCCGATCCGGCCCGCATCGAAGCCATTCTGCAGGCCGGTGCCGTCAAAGCCCGCGCCATTGCCACACCACTGTTGCGGGAATTACGCCATGCCGTCGGTCTGCGCAATCTGGGCAGTGTGTTGCCGGCACAGTCGAATGCGTCGAATGAAAAACCGGCCTTGCCGGTGTTCAAGCAGTACCGCGAAAAGGACGGCAAGTTCTATTTCAAACTCAGCCACGCCAACGGTGATGTGTTGCTGCAGAGCAAAGGGTTCGAGAACCCGCGCGAGGCCGGTGCGTTCCTCGCCAAGATCAAGGCCGAAGGCAAAGCCGCCTGGCATGCGCTCAAGGACGTTTCCGAGTTGGCCGAGCTGGCCGAAGAAAGCCATGTTTTCGATGCGCTGGAAGCAATTTTCCAGGATGCCGCCGCGGCGCTTTGAGTTTTTTCAGTCCCAGCGCTTGGCATTGTCCGCTGTAAGCTTTCCCTTCGGCCGAACCACGCAGAACCGGTGGCCTGTCGGTGCCTGCATGACTACCCAGCGCGCGTTGTAAGGACGAGATACTTCAAGAGCGCCAAGATTTTTTAGGCGCGCCACTTCGGCTTCGATATCATCGCTTTCGATGTCCAGATGCACACGCGATTCGTGTTCGACCTTCTGTACTTCGACATGCAGATCGCCGTGCAGTTTTTCCAGAACGGCATACCGGTCCAGGCCGTCTTCGTCCGGCTCAGCGATATCCAGGCCCAGTGCCTTGCTCCAGAATGTCGCGGCCTCGCCGAGATCGCCGCCATGGCAGTCAATCATGAAACCGGCAAGACGGCTGCGGTGGGCCATCAGCGCGCGCGTTGCAAATCGTCAATCATCGCTTTCAAAAAGCGCGCGGCTTCGCCGCCGGTAGCGGCGCGGTGGTCGAAAGTCAGCGAAATCGGCATCATGCGGTGCGTTTCCATGCCACCCAGCACCGGCACCACCGCGTGGTAGAGACGACCGGCACCGACGATGCACACGCACGGGGGTACCACGACCGGCGTCGCGTATTTTCCGGCGAACACGCCGAAATTGGAGAACATCAGCGTGTAGCCGGAAAGGTCTTCCGGCGGCAACGTGCGCTCACGCACGCCATCGCGCAGGCGGTTGAGTTCGGCACGCAGAGTTTTGCCATCCCGCGAGTCGCAGTGTTTGAGTGAGGCCACGAACAGGCCGTCGGCGGAATCGATGGCGACACCGATGTGTACTGCGCTATGACGGCGCAGGGTGCCTTCTTTGGCGTTGAGCCAGGCATTCATCGCCGGTTCGGTCTTGGCGGCTACCGCGAGCGCGCGCAGGGTGCGCACGGTGATGTCTTCACCCGCCGCCCAGGCGCTCAGATCCGCATCGTCCATCAGCGTGGTCGGCACCACTTCGGCATGCGCAGCGCTCATGGTGCGCAGCATGTTGCGGCGTACACCGCGGATGGGTTCGTCTTTGTCATCCCCGGTTGGGGACGGTATGAAGGCGGGCGGTGTTGCCGCGCTGCGTTCGCGGGCCACGACGGGCGCCGATGGCGCCGGCGCGACGGACTGCGTTGACGGATTCGCGGCTGCTGCTTTCACATCGGCCA
>JBEAYK010000208.1:0-3032 GCA_041159305.1 Pseudomonadota bacterium | reverse complement strand
GTCTATGCCCATAATTCCGCCTTTACCGTCAAGGAAGGCGATGTCGTCCGCGCCGGCCAGGTGGTGGCCAAAGCCGGTTCAACCGGCCGTTCGACCGGACCGCACGTGCATTTCGAAGTGCATAAAGACGGCCGCCCGATCAATCCGCGCGCCTTCCTGGATAAATCCCGCGGTTAAGACTTGATATACCAAATTCCGCCCACAGGTTAAAATATGCGGCTATCCCCGGGTGGCCGCTTTTTTTGGCGCCTCCAGGGCTCGAATCCTGCGTAAGCAGGAACCACCATCACCGGCTTAACCATGTTCAATCAATTGCTTACCAAACTTTTCGGCAGCCGCAATGAGCGGGTCCTGCGCCAATACCAGAAGCACATCGCCCGCATCAATCAGCTGGAAGAGGGTTTGAAAGCGCTCGATGATGCGGCGCTGAAGGCGAAAACCGACGAATTCAAGCAGCGATTCGAAAAGGGTGAAACCCTCGACAAGCTCTTGCCCGAGGCCTTCGCGGTCTGCCGCGAGGCCTCCATCCGTACCCTCGGTCTGCGTCACTATGACGTCCAGCTGATCGGCGGCATGGTACTGCACTCCGGCCGTATCGCCGAAATGCGCACCGGTGAGGGTAAAACCCTGGTCGCGACCCTACCGGTTTATCTGAATGCATTGTCCGGCAAGGGCGTGCATGTGGTGACGGTCAACGATTATCTGGCCCGCCGCGATGCCGCGACCATGGGCAAGCTCTATAACTTCCTCGGCCTGAGCGTTGGCGTGGTGGTTCCGGGCATGCCGCATTATGAAAAGAAAGACGCCTACGCGGCCGATATCACCTATGGCACCAACAACGAATATGGCTTCGACTACCTGCGCGACAACATGGCCAGCAGCAAAGAAGAACGCTTCCAGCGCGGCCTGAATTTCGCCATCGTCGATGAAGTCGACTCCATCCTCATCGACGAAGCGCGTACCCCGTTGATCATTTCCGGTCCGGCCGACGAATCGCCCGAGCTGTACGTCAAGATCAACCGCATCGTGCCGAAATTCGTCAAGCAGGAAAAAGAAGACGGCGAAGGCGATTTCTGGGTCGACGAGAAAGCCAAACAGACCCATTTGTCGGAAACCGGCATGGAGCGCGCCGAAGAACTGCTGCGCGAAGCAGGCATCATCGCCGAAGACGACGGCCTGTATTCCGGCCACAATCTGGCGGTGGTCCACCACCTGAATGCTGCCCTGCGTGCGCACGCCCTGTATCAGCGTGACGTCGATTACATCGTGCGCGACGGCGAAGTCATCATCGTCGACGAATTCACCGGTCGCACCCTGCAGGGCCGCCGCTGGTCCGATGGTCTGCATCAGGCCGTCGAGGCCAAGGAAGGCGTGCCGATCCAGCGCGAAAACCAGACCCTGGCGTCGATCACGTTCCAGAATTATTTCCGCATGTACGGCAAGCTCGCCGGCATGACCGGTACCGCCGATACCGAAGCCTATGAATTCCAGAACATCTACGGGCTGGAAGTGGTGGTCATTCCGACCCACCGTCCGATGATCCGCAAGGACGACCCGGATCTGGTCTATCTGACCCGCGACGCCAAGTTCAAAGCCGTGGTCGAGGACATCCGCCGCTGTTATGACGCCGGTCAGCCGGTGCTGGTCGGTACCACCTCGATCGAAACCTCCGAACTGCTGTCCGGCGAGCTGAAGAAAGCTGACGTGCCGCACGAAGTGCTGAACGCCAAGCAGCATGAGCGCGAAGCGCATATCGTTGCCAATGCCGGCGCGGCCAAGGCGGTCACCATCGCCACCAATATGGCCGGCCGCGGTACCGACATCGTGCTCGGCGGCAGTCTCGAGGCTGAGCTGAACGCGCTAGGCGCCGAAGTCGGTGGGGCCGAACGCGAAGCGGTGAAAGCCGCCTGGACGGTCCGTCACGAGCAGGTGGTCGCTTCCGGCGGCCTGCACATCATCGGCACCGAACGCCATGAGTCACGCCGCATCGACAATCAGCTGCGCGGCCGATCCGGCCGTCAGGGCGATCCGGGTTCGTCCCGTTTCTACCTGTCGCTGGAAGATAACCTGATGCGCATCTTCGCCGCCGATTGGGTGCAGACCGCCATGCGCCGGATGGGCATGAAGGAAGACGAAGTCATCGAGTCCGGCTTGGTCTCGCGCCAGATCCAGAACGCCCAGCGCAAGGTCGAGGCGCACAACTTCGATATGCGCAAGAACCTGCTCGAATACGACGATGTCGCCAACGACCAGCGCAAGGTCATCTACCAGCAGCGCAATGAACTGCTGGAAGCCGACGACGTGTCCGAAACCATTTTGGCCATCCGCGAAGACGTGGTCGAGGAGCAGGTCCGTAAATTCGTGCCGCGCGACTCCATCCATGAACAATGGAATCTGCCGGGTCTTGAGCAGTTCGTGCTCGAGAACTTCTCGGTGAATGTCGATCTGCAGGCCATGCTGGCCGCTTCCGATGAAATCGACGATTTCGCGATTGCCGAAGCCGTGCAAAACGCGGTTGCCGGCCATTTCGCCGATAAGGAAGCCAATGTCGGGCCGGAAATGGCGCGTCAGATCGAAAAACTGCTCATGCTGAATGTGCTCGACCAGACCTGGAAAGAGCATTTGGCGCGCATGGATTACCTGCGTCAGGGCATCCATCTGCGCAGTTACGCGCAGAAGCAGCCGAAACAGGAATACAAGCGCGAGAGTTTCGAGCTGTTCTCGGAAATGCTCGACAAAGTCAAACTCGACGTGACTTCGATGCTCGCACGCGTACGTGTCCGCGATGAGAACGAAGTGACCGCGATGGAAGAAGCCGACCGCCGCCGTCACGAACAGCAGGCCAGTCAGATGAACTTCCAGCATCCGTCGGCCGGCTCGGCCAGCGCCGATGAAGAACTCGCCGATATGGGTGTGATCAAGGCCGCCGCCGGTCCGAAAGTCGGCCGCAACGATCCTTGTCCGTGCGGCAGCGGCAAGAAATTCAAACAATGTCATGGGCAGATCGGATGATACGAAGAGCCGTAACCCCC
>JBEAYK010000207.1:0-3337 GCA_041159305.1 Pseudomonadota bacterium | reverse complement strand
TTCGCTGCCGGCGGCCCATTCCGAATCCAGCGCATCGCTGATGGCAGTGTTGTGTGCAAAAACCGACTGCATGGCTACTTCCGGTGCCAGCGAGACCACACCCGGGGCGCTGATGGTGGCGTATACGATATTGCCGAGCAGGGCATGTGCGCGGCCCGACGGATGGATGCCGTCGGCGAACAGGTAGGTGCTGCTGATCGGTTGGGTCGGATAGCCGGAGGCGGCCGGGCCGCAGACCAGCGAAGAGGCCGGGCAGGCCACGCCGGTGGTGTTGGTGAAACCGAAGGTGGCCGGGCTGGCCAGAACTTCGTTGATGATCGCGTAGGTATCAATCGCGACGATACCGTCATTCAGCGTGGCGAGGCCGCCGTTGAAGTTCAGGTTATAAATGGTGGTCAGCGCACTGGCACCGGCCGAGTTCGGGGTGTTGACGTTGAGCGGTGTTTTACCGAGATCGGGCAGATTGAAAACCACGATGGTCTTCGCACCGGCGGTTTGCAGGGCTTTGATTTGACCGATTGCCGTCAAGGCCGACTGTCCAGCGATGGTCTGCGCAATCGCCGAGGCATTGGCCGGATTACCACCGTTAGTGACAACATATTGGTAAAGGATCGAGCCGTTCGGCAGGAAGCCGCCCGGTGCCGTAAAGGCGGTAGCTGACAGGATGTCATTGGCGCCCGCCCAATACGTATAGAGGGCATTCGGATCAGCCACACCGCCGTTAGCGGCCAAGTGGGTGCCGAATTGTGTGCCCAGCGAGAAATTGCCCGGTGAGTTTGAGCAGGTGAAGGTCGGCAGGCCTGGAATCGGCGCGGCAATGGTGGTGCCGTTGCTGATGGCGCAAGCGCCGCCATACGCGTAATTGCTGTTGCCGCTGGTGCCCGGAATCAGGGGCGAGTTGTTGTTCTGCGGGCCGATGCCCAGCAGGACCGAGAGGTTCTGCGAGTAGGTGCCGTCCGGATTGGTGGTGAAGCTGCTGCCGAGCGGCAGGCCGTTGAAAATGCCGACATTGCCCGCATCGGTCAGGCTGTCACCGAAGCTGACGACCTTGCTAAATTGCTGGGCTTGGGCGGCACCGCTGGTGGTGATGGCGAGGGCGAGCGCAACGGAAAGATGGGATAAACGCATGGAGTGTCTCTCTCTATATTGAAGTGTGTTCCAGTGTGACCCGCGTTGGCTGATGACAATCAGGCTGGCACGGCCCATACCCGCGCGCATTGACGCCGGGCAGTGAGCCTACATTAATACAATATTTACATCGTGGCTAGTGTAAAAGCCCTAATTTCCGGCATTTTCCTGCATTAACCGGACCCGACGGCGCTGCCGGAAGCGCCGGGCCTCGAAACGCCCGAATAGCCAAAGCCCGTGAAGACAGAATGCGGTCAGCAGGCCCAGGGCCAAACCCCCCAGGACCAAGGCCACGGCGCCATCGAAAACGGCATGCTGGGGCGGCATGTGAAGCAACCGGGTCAGGCCGGTTCCGATGCCGTAGGCGGCCAGATAGATCGGTCCGGCCGTCAGGGGGTTGGTGATCATCTGTAGCCCGATCATCAGGGTCAGATTGGCGCGCCCGAACCAGGCGGCGATGAAGGCAATCAGAATCTGGGCGCCGTAGGTCGGCAGATACGCCAAAAGGCTGCCAAGGTAGATGGCGCGGACCACCGGCGCATCCTTGAACGACCACAGATAGGGCCGGCGACGGGCAAAATCCGCGAAGCGGTTCAGAAGCGGATAACGATGGATGGTGGCGCGCCGCGGCAGGGGCTTCAGCCAGCGGCGGATGCGGCGTCGGCGTTGGCGCCAACGCTGCTCCATCAGGCGGCGCGCTGGCGTTTCTTGAGCTGGATCAGCAACAAGGAAATCGCGGCGGGGGTCATGCCCGGAATGCGCTGGGCCTGGCCGATGGTTTCCGGTTTGACCTGTGAAAGCTTGCTCTGCAATTCGTTGGATAGGCCTGGAATGCCGGTGAAGCGGAAGTCCGCCGGAAATGCAGTGTTTTCCTGGTCTTTCTGTCGGGCGATATCGTCGTTTTGGCGGCTCAGATAACCGGCGTATTTGACCGAAATCTCGACCTGCTCCGCCACTTTCGCCGATGCCGATGGCGGACCGAATTCCGGGATGGCGGTCAGGCCGGCATAAGTCACTTCCGGGCGTTTGAGCAAATCACGGGCGGAGCTCTCGCGCGTCAGTGCGTTACCGGTCGCCTGCTCAAAAGCTTTGGCCAGCGCATGGCCGGGTGCGACCCACAGGTTCTGCAGGCGTGCGCTCTCCGTTTCAACCGCATCCATTTTCTTGCTGAAGATCCGCCAGCGGCGCTCATCGACCAGACCGAGCTCGCGCCCGGCAGGCGTCAGGCGCGCATCGGCGTTGTCCTCGCGCAGCTGCAGACGGTATTCGGCGCGCGAGGTGAACATGCGGTAGGGTTCGGTGGTGCCGTGCGTGATCAGGTCATCGATCAGTACCCCAATGTAGGCTTCATCCCGGCGCGGTGACCAGCCCGCCAGTCCGGCGGCTGAACGCGCGGCATTGAGCCCGGCAATCAGGCCCTGTGCGGCCGCTTCTTCGTAGCCGGTGGTGCCGTTGATCTGGCCGGCGAAAAACAGACCGGCTACGGCTTTGGTTTCCAGGGATGCGCCGAGGCCGCGCGGATCGAAGTAATCGTATTCGATGGCGTAACCGGGCCGGGTGATGTGGGCGTTTTCGAAACCGCGGATCGAGTGCACCAGCGCCAGCTGGACATCGAAGGGCAGCGAAGTGGAAATGCCGTTCGGATAGATTTCGTGGGTTTCCAGACCTTCCGGCTCGATGAAAATCTGATGCGAGGATTTATCGGCGAAGCGCACGATCTTGTCTTCGATTGACGGGCAATAGCGCGGACCGATGCCCTCGATGACGCCCGAATACATCGGCGAACGGTCAAGGCCGCCGCGGATGATGTCGTGCGTGCGTTCATTGGTATGGGTGATCCAGCAGGCGTTCATTGGTATGGGTGATCCAGCAGCTGACCTGCGTCGGGTGTTCGTGCCCGCTGGCCAGATAGCTGAACGAAGGAATCGGTTGATCGCCGGCCTGTTCCTCGAAAACCGAGTAGTCCAGGCTGCGGCCGTCGATGCGCGGCGGGGTGCCGGTTTTCAGACGATCGACCCGGAACGGGCCGTCGCGCAGGCGTTCGGCCAAACGGCTGGCCGGCGGATCACCGGCGCGGCCGCCGGCATGGTTGGTGAGCCCGACATGGATTTTACCGGCAAGAAAAGTGCCGGCCGTCAACACAATGGCGCGCGCGTCGAAACGCAGTCCGCTTTGGGTAATCACCGCCACGGCGCGACCGTTTTCGATG
>JBEAYK010000206.1:0-3056 GCA_041159305.1 Pseudomonadota bacterium | reverse complement strand
CATCAACGCCATGGGCATCAGCAAGGCGCTGATGGAGAAAATCAACGTGAAATATATCCGAAGGGTTACGCCTATCTGAGCACTTGAATGGGTACTTGCTCAGTACCGGATTCCAATAATATCGCGGACCTCACTGACTGTCCTGTCGGCTGAGATCCTTGCTTTTTCCCGTCCGATGGCCATCACCTTCGACAGATTGACTTCGTTGAAGGAGGTCAGCATGGCGATCGAGTTCTTGGACTGCATCATGCGTTCGGCGATGCGCTGGCGGATGCGGGTCATCGGCACGCGCTGTTCGGGGCGTGCGCCGCCGCCGGAGGTCACGTGCTTGACCAGGTCTTCCTTGGTGACACGGCCTGCGCGGCCGGTGCCGGCGACATCGGCCGGATTGACGTCATTGCGTGCGGCGTAATTGGCGGCACCGGGCGGCAGGGCGCTGGTATCGACTTTTGCGGACGACGCTGCCACGGCAGGCGCGGCGGCAACCGGGGCATCGGCTTTGGCTGCGGGCTCTGCGGGTGCCGGAGCGGCGGCTACGGCGCCTTCTTCGATCACCGCGATGACCTGCGCGCTGGTGACGGTGGCGCCGGTTTCGAATTTGATTTCCTTGAGGACGCCGTCGACCGGTGAGGGCACTTCCAGCACGACCTTGTCGGTCTCCAGATCGATCAGGTTTTCATCACGGCGCACGGTGTCACCAACTTTCTTGTGCCAAGTGGCGATGATGGCATCGGAAACGGATTCGGGCAGGACGGGGACTTTGACTTCAATGCTCATGACTGTGGCCTTTTCGGTTACTCATGGGTGAAATCGCTCTTGCCCGGATTGGTCAGGGCGTCGGCGATCAATTGGTTTTGTTCAGCGATGTGGGTGTTGGCATGGCCGCACGCCGGGGCGGCGGAACGGGCGCGGCCGGCATAGTGCAGTTGTTTGCCATCAGCAAGACAGCTGCGCAGGTGATGCTGGATCTGATACCACGCGCCTTGGTTCTGCGGTTCCTCCTGACACCAGAAAACATCTTTGGCGTTCTTGTATCGGGCCAGTTCCGTCTTCAGGGCTTCACGCGGGAAGGGATAGACCTGTTCGATACGGACGATGGCGACGTTGTCGAGTTTCTTTTCGCCGGCCGATTCGACCAGATCATAATAGACTTTACCGGCACAAACCACGACGCGTGACACCTTGTCGGGCTGTTTGGCAGTGCTGTCCGCTATCAATTCCTGGAACGATCCGTTGACCAGATCGTCCATGCGCGACACCGAAAGCTTGTGGCGCAGCATTGATTTCGGCGTCATCACCACCAGCGGTTTGCGGGTCGCACGCAGCATCTGGCGGCGTAGCATATGGAACATCTGCGCTGGCGTGGTCGGTGTGCAGACCTGGATGTTATTCAGTGCGCACAGCTGTAGGAAGCGCTCCAGACGTGCCGAGCTGTGCTCTGGCCCTTGGCCTTCATAGCCATGAGGCAGGAACAGTACCAGACCGCACAGACGATCCCATTTGGCTTCACCGGAGGTAATGAACTGGTCGATGACGACCTGCGCGCCGTTGGCGAAATCACCGAACTGGCCTTCCCAGATATTCAGGGTCATCGGTTCGGCGGTTGAATAGCCGTATTCGAAAGCCATGACCGCTTCTTCCGACAGCAGCGAATCGATGATGACGGCATGACTGGGGTGTTTCACGAATTGTTGCAAGGGCATGTAGGCATCGCCGTTGTTCTGGTCATGAAGCACTGCATGGCGGTGGAAGAAGGTGCCGCGGCCGGCATCCTGGCCGACCAGCCGCAGCCGATAGCCCTCGGTCAGTAAGGTGGCGTAGGCCAGATTCTCGGCAAAGCCCCAGTCCATATCGAGCTCGCCGGCCAGCATCTTGCGACGGTCTTCATAGATTTTGGCCACACGGGCGTGAGGCTTGAAGCCATCCGGTACCGCACTGATTTTCTTCGCGAGGCTCTCAAGTGAGAACTGAGCAAGGCCTGTTTTCACCGACTGTGCCAATTTTCCATTCAGCCACGGCGTCCAGTCGACGGCGAATTCGTCCTTGCGGGATTCGGCCACGTCCGTGGTCACTTCGCCTTTGTCGAGTTTTCCGCGGAAACCGTCGACGAGCGCCTTAGCGTCGGCTTCGGCGATCACGCCGGAGCCGATCAGATGCTCGGCATAAAGCTCGCGTGTGGTTTTGCGGGAACGGATGTTCTGATACATCAATGGTTGGGTTGCCGCCGGCTCATCGGCTTCATTGTGGCCATGGCGGCGGTAGCAGACCAGATCAATGACCACGTCACGGCCGAATTTGCGGCGGTATTCGAAGGCCAGTTCCGCACAGAACACCACGGCTTCCGGATCGTCGCCGTTGACGTGGAATACCGGGGCGCCGACGATTTTGGCCGGATCGGTGCAGTAAAGCGTCGAGCGTGCATCATCGGGACGCGAGGTCGTAAATCCGACTTGGTTATTGATGACGATGTGGACGGTGCCGCCAACGGCAAAGCCGCGGGCCTGCGACATCTGGAACAGTTCCATCACCACGCCCTGGCCGGCAAAGGCGGCATCGCCGTGAATGACGATGGGAAGCACCTGCGCTCGGCTGTCGTCCTGACGGCGCATCTGGCGTGCACGCACGCTACCGGCAACAACCGGCGCCACGATTTCCAGATGCGAAGGATTGAATGCCAAGGCCAGATGGACCGGGCCGCCCGGTGAATTGACATCGGCCGAGAAGCCCATGTGGTACTTGACGTCTCCGGAGTGTTCCGGGGTGTCGGGATGATCGAAGCGGCCTTCGAATTCCGCGAACAGCTTCTGCGGCGGCTTGCCGAGGGTATTGACCAGTACATTGAGGCGGCCGCGGTGGGCCATGCCGATGATGGCGTCCTTGATGCCGTGTTTGCCGCCATGCTGGATCAGTTGATCCATCAACGGGATGAGTGATTCGCCGCCTTCCAGTGAGAAGCGCTTCTGGCCGACATACTTGGTGTGCAGATAGCGCTCCAGGCCCTCGGAAGCGGTCAGGCGTTCGAGGATGCGTTTACGTTGCTCGGGATCGGCCTGCAG
>JBEAYK010000205.1:0-3061 GCA_041159305.1 Pseudomonadota bacterium | reverse complement strand
CGGCAGGGCGGCCAGTGGTTCAAGCACATCTGGCAGCTCAAGCCCGAGCGCTGGTTCAGTACCGGCAGCGTGGCCAAACTGCCGATGGCGCTTCTGGCGTGTGAGCGGATGGCCACCCTGGGGCTTGATTTGAATGCGCATATCGGATTCACCCAGCCGCCGATTGGAGGCGAATGGCCGGATGACGAACCGGCCTTCGAGTCCCTGCGCCGCAGTCTGACGCGGATTTTCACCATCAGTGAGAACACGCCGTTCAACCGTCTGTATGATTTCCTCGGCGTCGATGCCATCCATGAGCGCTTGGCCGCGCTGGGTTACCCGGCGGCTCGTTTGATCAGCCGCATGAGCGCGCCGGTGCGCGAGAATGTCCGCACACGCGCCGGGCAGATCCGCGATGAACGCGGACGGGTGCTGGCGGAGTTCCCGGCACGCACCGGAAGTCCGCGCCGGTTTCCTTTCGGCAGCGCACTGACAGGCTCGGGATTCCTGCGCGATGACGGCGTTCTGGAGCCCGGGCCATATGATTTCTCGGCGGCAAACTTCATCGCGCTCGCAGACTCGCAGCAGATGTTGAAAGCCCTGATCGATCCCGCATCGGTGCCGACGCATCAGCGCTGGGCGATTCCCGAAAGCATGCGGCGCGAGGTCCTCAGGATTATGGCGATGCTGCCCAGGGAAAGCCAAGACCCGGTGTATCCCGAAACCGAATACCACGATGGCTATGCGCGCTTCTTCCTGATCGGAGACAGCCGGGAACGTAAACCCGAAGGCCTGCATCTGATTGGAAAGGTCGGCGATGCCTACGGATTCGCCACCGATGTCGAATACATCACTGCCGATGGATCCGACGTCGAGTGTCTGCTTTCGGCGAATGTATACGTGAATGCCGATGGCATCTTCAACGACGACCGCTATGAATATGAAACGCTCGGCTATCCGTTTCTGGCAAACTTGGGTCGCGCGGTCTGGCAGGTCCTGAATCGACCGCAATGAGTCAGCGGCAGGTTTCGGCCAAGGCCGTCAGGCGTTCCGAGAGCAGACCTTTCTGTGCGAAATCCCATTGCCCCCGCAACTCGATATCGGCGACCCGCCAGTGGCCGTCTTCGCGTGCCAACAGAAGGGCGTCGGTCCAGTTGACCGGTTTGGCATTCAGCTCCGAAGTCCCGTAGCTCCAATGCATTTCGGCAGTCGCACGCGATGTTTCCGTCGTGATTTTTCCAACACCGCCGCTACTTGCTCCTTCAAACAGCGAGGTGAGCAAATCGCCCTGCACCAGCGGGGGCTCACTGTTGCCCACTTTCGCCAGGTGGCATTCATGCGCTTGGATGGCGGCCTCAAACTGTGCCCGGAATTTCCGGGTCAGCAGCGGTGCCAATTTTTCCATTTCGACACGGCTCGGCATGCCGGGCGCATGGTCCCGGAAGTAATAGGCCCGGAAATCCTCGGCGGAAGTGCGAGGATCCGAAGGCCTGTCCGACACCTGTCCGCAGCCGGCCAGAGCAAGCAGCACCACTATCAGCGAATGGGTACGCATGATCAGGCCTCCGGCTCGTTGGTGAGCCCGGGCTTCAGCAGTACAAGGAGGCGGTAGCCGCTAATCAGTAGAAACATGGTCAGCATAGGAATTCCCATTGGAAAGACGGCACATGGAGTACATGCCACACCCTAATACACTGTCCATCCTACGGATTCGGTATCCGCGCTTGTGGCGGAATTGTGAAATCTGTCCCTGCATGGGCCAAAAAAATCCCGCCATGATGGCGGGCAAGAGGGGATAGGACGTGCTCAATTTCCAATAGCCGGCGCGGTGCACCGGGCTCATGGAAACAGGATAGGCACGCTCCCTGTGAAGCGTTTTGACTCAAATCAATCCGGCACCCGGGCCGGATTCTGGCTCAGAACAGCAGGGTTCCGACCACCCGGAACATCTTGCCGTCCGAACTGTTCGTTTTGTTGCTGTCCACGGTTTCACCGTAGGAAAACTTGAGGCTTGCAGTCTTGGCCACGGCCACGCTGACTGTGGCGCCCAGCTTCAGGGAATACTGACGGTTATTGTTGTCGACACCGTCGGTTTCGGTTTCGCCGCCGTTGGAAACCAGGGCGTCGGCGGAAATCCACACGGCTTTGTTCAGGTTGCGGGTGATGTGCCCTTCCAGCCGGTAAATCGGCTTCTGGCTCATGTTGTTGGCGCGGTAGGGTTCATCATTGTCGCCATAGAAGGTGACCGAGGGCAGTAACTCGAATGAGGTCAGCTTCGGATCCAGATAGGATTCGCCGATGATCCAGCCCATCGGTGCGCCCAGCTGCAAATTCCAGCGGTTGGCGCCGAGATTGAGGGCTTTGTCCTGCGTGTAGGAGCCGGTTGGCAGGGTCAGTTTGGTCAGTGCCCCGATGGCGAATCCAGGCTTGAACTTGGCATATTCCTGCAGCGAGAGGGAAGGCGAGCCTTTCAAGCCGATGATCGCGCCGACTACCACATCGCCGACGCCGGAGGCATCGCCGCTGATGCCGTTGAATGGCGGGCACTGAACGAGCCATCGACCTGTCCAAACGGGAGTGCGATGAAAAGACCACTGGCCTGGCCGCGGACGCTGATGGGATGGACGTACTGCACGATGCCGATATCAATCGAAATATCGGAGCCTTCGATGATGGTGGCCGGATCGATGGTTTCATTGCCGTCCTGGAAAATGCCGTAGACCGTAAGGGCGCGCACGCCCTCGGGCAGCATCTGGTAGGCACGCGGGCCATCGCCTTGGGCTTGGGCCTGTGTGCTGGCCAGTAATGCGGCGCAGGCGAGCGCAACGCTTGAAACAGCGGTTCCTAATTTACGCATAAATATCCCCTAACTCTAATGTGATGTTTTTTTACGAGAATAGCGAGTACTGCGCGTTTGTAAACTAAAGCGTATCCGGTGTGCATGCCTCGTGATTTTCAAAGGGCTTCCACCCAGACCGGGACGCCATTCAGCGCGGCGTTTCCGGACGGCCCATCAAGTGCGGTCCGGTCGGTGAGGTCGTTGTAGCTGGGACCGGTCACGGCTTCTGCATGGCGCATGTGC
>JBEAYK010000204.1:0-3080 GCA_041159305.1 Pseudomonadota bacterium | reverse complement strand
TTGGATGCCGGTGTCATTTTCGGTACCGGTTTTGCACCGTTCCGCGGTGGCCCAATTGAACACATCAAGGCCATCGGCAGGGAACCGGCCTTGGCTACGCTGAAATCCCTGGAAAGCAAATACGGTCCGCGCTTCACACCCAAGCCCGGCTGGGATGCTTTTTAACCGAGATTTAGCCTAACAAAAGCCGGCTTACGCCGGCTTTTTTATCCCTATTTCTTGCAGCCGATAAGTTTTATTTTCTGGCCGGGTTGGAGGACATAATCTGGTGGCGCTAGATTATTGCCCTTGATCAGACGGCTGAGATCGCAATCGAAGGTGCGGGTGATCATCATCAGGGTTTCACCCGGCTTGACGATGTATTTGCCGTTATGCTTTTGACCCGTTTCGGCAGCGACAACAGCAGTCTCGCCCTCCGACGTAACAGCAGGTACAACCGGCGGCGGACGGTAAAACACCGGGGTCTTGCGTGCCTGGGTCAGCATCTTAGCCTGCTCACTGCGGGGACCACCCAGGCAGTTGGCTTGGTAGCTGGCCACGAGTTTCTTCGGGGCACGCAGTACGATGCCCTGCGCAATGTACTGGCCGGGCTCGTAATGCGGATTGAGGTTGCGCAGCACGCGGAACCAACCGGACTGGTTATGCGGATTACCCAGACAAATGGTGAGCTCGTTGATGGTCGTCGCACGCTGTAGGGTCAGACTGGCCGGGGAATAGTCCAGCTTGGGGTAGGTCAAGCCGTATTCCTTCCCGTGCATAAACAGCCAAGCCGCTGCCAGTACCGCCGGCACGTAATCCCGCGTTTCTGCCGGCCATTCGGTATAGACATTCTCCTGCCAGAAATCACCGCCGCGCTCACCGTAAATGCGGCGGGCCCGGCCTTCACCACCGTTATAACCGGCCACGGCCATTTCCAGACTGCGATTGAGCTCTTCGAAGCGTTCGTTCATGTATTGGGCATTGGCCCGCGCCGCGAACTGCGGATCATAGCGCATGTCGTAGCCAGGACCCGAATCAAGATTGAACCTCCGGCCTGTGGCAGGCATGAATTGCAGTGGCCCTGCTGCACCGGCCTTGGACACCGAATGCACCTTGCCGCCGGATTCCTTGGTCATCATCCCGAACAGCAACGCTTCGGGTAGGCCGGCCTTTTCGTACTCCGGCGCCATCAGGTAGCGCATGTAATGGTAGTTTTCCCAGGAATCCATGAAGAACCCCCGGTTAACCGTCAACCAGTTGGCGATTGCCGCCTGCATCGGTTCGTTGTATTTGGTCAACAATTCGAGATTCCGCGAACCCAAGAGTTTGATGGTGGTTCCAAGAGCGGGAATATTCTGTGGCGCTAGGGCGCCTGAGCCGGCCGGCGGGGAAACCGGCATGTCCGATTGTTTGATCAGCTGCTCGTAGGCACTGATGACTTTGGTTTTCGAGCAGGCTTTCAGCTTGAAGCATTGATTGGCCTGGTCTTCCAGGTCTTCGATGGCCTTGTTCATCACCGTCAGCTGGCTGTCATCGCCGGTTTCGTAAAGATCCCTGGCCTGCTGATAGGTTTTCAGGGTTTGATCGATCTGCGTATAAAGCAGAGACTCCCGGGTCGGCTTGGCGGCATCCGCACTCCCGGAAAAAAACCCGGCAAACAGGATGGTGACTAATAATGGGCTGATCCGCATGAAATCTCCTTGGCACATGCTTTATGCTATCTAGTCTGCATTATCTGTCATAGATGACCCAGACTCCATAAATTTTTCGTGAACACCCCATGAGCCGATGGCGTCCGCCCTCCGAAGCCAGCACCGCCCTGATCACTCAAGAGGGGCGTGAACGCCTGCGCGCCGAGCTTCAGGATCTCTGGCAGGTCCGCCGCCCGGAAGTAGTGAAGGCATTGTCCGCCGCCGCCGCCGAAGGTGACCGCTCTGAAAACGCCGAATACATTTACCGCAAGAAACAATTGGGTGAAATCGATCGGCGTGTCCGCTACCTGAGCAAACGCCTTGAGGTGCTGAAAGTTCCCGAACAGGATAAATCCCCGCGTGACCGGATTTTCTTCAGCGCCTGGTTCGAACTGGAAAACGAGGACGGCGATGTGCGCCGCTACCGCATCGTCGGACCGGATGAAACCGATGCGCGGCGGAATTGGATCAGCATCGACTCGCCGTTGGCGCGGGCGGCTTTGAACAAAGCGGTTGAAATGGAGTTCGAGGTCGAACTGCCGACGGGAATGACCTCGTTCGTGGTGATATCCATCCAGTACGAGGAGTAAGCCCGCTTACCATCGCGCGCAGGCCGGAGCCAGGGAGTCCCTCAGAAATCAGCGTTATCGGGATCGACCAGAGCGAACAGATCGTGCTCATCGGCACCCATGATGGTGACATCGACAAATTGCCCGGGCTTCAGGCCCATCCGCTCGCCGTCCTGGATCTGCACCAAACCGTCGATTTCAGGCGCATCGGCCTTCGAGCGTGCAATGGCCAGTTCGCCATCAATGGCATCGACCAACACCTGCTGTACCGTGCCGACCTTGCGTTGCAGCTTTTCGGCACTGATTTCAGCCTGCAGCTCCATGAATCGGGCCAAGCGTTCCTGTTTTACATCTTCCGGCACCGCATCCGGCAAGTCATTGGCTTTAGCCCCATCCACCGGCGAATAGGCGAAGGCACCGACGCGGTCGAGCTCGGCCTGATCGATGAAGCTCAACAGCTGCTCGAAATCGTCTTCGGTTTCGCCAGGAAAGCCGACAATGAAGGTGCTGCGGATGGTCAGGTCCGGGCAGATTTCGCGCCACTTCTGGATGCGCTCGAGATTCTTATCGATCGCACCCGGGCGCTTCATCAATTTCAGGATGCGCGGACTGGCGTGCTGGAACGGGATGTCCAGATACGGCAAGAGTTTGCCGTCGGCCATCAGCGGGATGATGTCATCCACATGCGGATACGGGTACACGTAGTGCAGGCGCGACCACACGCCCAGTTCCGACAGGCCCGCGCACAGGTCCTTCATGCGGGTCTGGTAGGTTTTATCGCGCCATTGGCGTTCGTCGTAACGCACATCAACTCCGTAGGCGCTGGTGTCCTGCGAAATCA
>JBEAYK010000203.1:0-3104 GCA_041159305.1 Pseudomonadota bacterium | reverse complement strand
TTGGCCAACACGTTGCGTGCGCGTCTGGGTTACCAGACGGCCGTGCATTCGGGCTGGAGCGGTGTCATTGAGCTGGAAGCCACTCAGCATCTGTTCGGCGAAGATTTCAACAGCACCGCCAACGGCCAAACGGCGTATCCGACCATACTTGACCCGGATAACAGCGAGCTGAACCAAGCCTATGTGCGCTATGCCCCGGAGGCGTCAAGCCAGTTCACGCTCGGTCGCCAACGCCTTCAATGGGACAATCAGCGTTTCTTCGGCAATGTCGGTTGGCGCCAGAACGAGCAGACCTTCGACGCCCTGGATGTGCAGCACGCCTTCAAGAATGGCCTGAAATTCCGCTATGACTATCTGGATCGGGCGCAGCGGGTGACCGGAGCCGATCATCCGAATGAAAATCTGGCCCGTTACCAGCTGGACGCGCATCTGCTGGCGCTGAGCGGAAAAGCCGGGCCTGGCACCTTGACCGGCTACGCCCATTTCATCGACAACCAAACCCTGCCGCTGACTTCGCACCGCAATCTCGGACTGCGTTATACCGCTAAGAAAGAGATGCCGGACGGCATCGGCTGGTTGGCCACGGCAGAATATGCCAAACAGGATGCCTACGCCGACGGCGTTGCGGCCATTGATGCCCATTACCTGTTGCTGGAGGGCGGTCTGGTCTGGAAAGCCAATACCTTTAAAGCGGGCTGGGAACAACTGGGCGGTAACGGTAATTACGGCTTTGCCACTCCGTTCGCCACCCTGCATGCTTTCAACGGCTGGGCCGATAAATTCCTGAATACGCCGGCTGATGGTCTGGACGATGCCTATCTCAGCTGGAACCGCAAATTCGGTAAGGCCACCGCCGCTGCGGCTTGGCACGATTACCAGTCCGATGCGGGCAGCCGTCACTACGGCAGCGAATGGAATGTATCGCTGGCCTATGCCTTCAATAAACACTGTGCCGGCTTGCTCAAACTCGCCGACTATCAGGCGGATACCTTCGCGCGCGATACCCGCAAGCTTTGGGTCAGCGTCGAATACGCATACTGATCAGGCATGTGGTTGTTTCAAAAGCCGCCGAAAGGCGGCTTTTCGTTGACGAGATATCGACCATAAAAAAATAGGTGAATCGAAAATGCATTCCTACATTCTGCTGCTGCATCTTCTCGGGGCCTCAATCTGGACCGGCGGCCACCTTCTGCTGGCGCTGACGGTGCTGCCCGATGCATTACGCCGTCGATCGACGGAAGCGCTGATGCGCTTCGAATCCCAGTTCGAACGCATCGGCATACCCGCGCTGGCTGTGCAGGTGCTTACCGGGCTCTGGCTCGCCCATGACATGCTGCCCGACATCACAATGTGGTTCGATCTTGCCGTGCCCATGGCGCGCCCTATCGCGTTGAAGCTGGCGCTGCTGGCCTTGACCGTAATCTTGGCTGTGGATGCACGGTTGCGAGTGATTCCAAGACTTTGTGCGGAAAGCTTGAATGACCTTGCCTGGCATATAACCGCGGTCACGCTGATGGCCCTGGCATTTGTGGCAACGGGTGTCGCGTTCCGTGCCGGTTGGTTTTACTGATCCGGGCGATATGCCGGAAAAAGAAAACCCCGGCCGCGGCCGGGGTTTTCGGGATGTACTGGCATATCGGACTCAGTAGATATCCTTGCCGGTATTGAATACATTGAATTTACCTGTCGGCGTAATCAAGCGGGGATCCTTGATGACTGCCTTCAGCTTGCGGGTTTTGTCATCAACAACGACTAAAGCCGATTTCTGATCTTTGCCGTTCCAGACTGAGAACCAGACCTCATCACCGGCAAGATTGTATTCAGGCTGTACCACGCGCTTGGGACCTTCACCCAGATCGGCCCATTCGGCTATCGGGAGCACTTCAAAGCCGGCAGCCAGGTTCTTGGTATTGAATACTGCGATGCTTTGGCTGATTTTCGGGTCCGGATTCAACGTGGTGTCGACCCACAGATTATTGGATTTCGGATGGGTTTTGACGAACAGCGAGCCGCCGCCCTGACCTTTGGCCACTTCAACGACTTTCCAAGCGTATTGCGGGTGCTTTTCAGGATCGGTTCCGATCATCGTCACTTTCTCATTGCCGAGTGCCGAAGTGACCCAGACGGGACCATATTTGGGATGATTGAAGTTGGCGCCGCGTCCGGGATGCGGAATCTTGTCGACATCGACAAGAGCAGCCATTTTCTGTGTGCGGGAGTCAACCACGGCAATCTTGTCGCTTTGGTTGGCAGCGGTCAGGAAATACCGGTGTGAAGAATCCCAGCCGCCGTCATGAAGGAAACGTGCAGCGTCGAGCGTCGTGATTTTCAGATTGATGATGTCGCGGTAATCAACCAAAAGAATACGGCCGGTTTCCTTGACGTTGACGATGAATTCCGGGTGCTCGTGACTGGCTACAATGGCGGCCACGCGCGGCTCCGGGTGATACTCCTGCGTATCCACAGTCATGCCCCGCGTGGACACAATTTTCTTCGGCTCCAGACTCGGGCCATCCATGATGACGAATTGCGGAGGCCAGTAGGCGCCGGCGATGGCATACTTGTCTTCATAGCCCTTGTATTTCGATGTTTCCACCGAGCGGGCTTCCAGGCCGATTTTGATTTCAGCAACCCGATCCGGCTTGGCCATCCACAGATCGAGGAGGTCAATTTTACCGTCCCGACCGATGGTATACATGTAGCGGCGCGAATCGGACGGACGTGAAATGTGTACCGCGTAACCTGTCTTGATGATGTTGATGATCTGCTTGCTATCGCCATCAATCAAAGCAATTTCACCGGAGTCGCGCAGCGTTACCACGAAGATATTATCGATGTTGTAGCTGTTCATTTTTTTGGTTGGGCGTTTGTCAACCGGTATCACAACCTTCCAGCTGTCTTTCATCTCTTTCATCCCCCATTCCGGGGGGCTTGCGGGCTCATGCTGAACATAGCGGGCCATCATGTTGACCTGCTCGGGACTCAGATCACCGGAGGTGCCCCAATTCGGCATGCCGGCCGGCGAGCCGAATTTGATCAAAGATTCGAGATACTGAGTTCCTTTTTTGCGTGTGATGTCTGGGGTCAATGGTTTTCCGGTGGCG
>JBEAYK010000202.1:0-3118 GCA_041159305.1 Pseudomonadota bacterium | reverse complement strand
ATCCTTGGGCATCCCCTTTCTGGTTGCGGCGGGATCCTTTGTACATGACATCAATACCGATGTCATGTTGATACTTGACGCAGAAAATGGCTGCCTTCATCTCGCGCCGGATGCGTTGACCTTGGCGGCAGTTACGCAGCGCATTGCGCGTCGCAAGGAACAGGCCGCTGGGGATATGGCCTCGGCACAGCTTCCTGCGCTGAGCCAAGATGGCGTGCCGGTCAACGTTTATGCCAATCTGGGCGGCAGTTCGGAAGTTGCCGATGCCTTGACTGCTGGTGCCGAAGGTTGCGGTTTGTTCCGAACCGAATTTCTGTTCATGGACCGTCAACATGCGCCGGGAGAAGAAGAGCAGTTCAGAATATATTCCGAGATTCTCGGCCGCATGCCGGATAAGCCCCTGACGATCCGAACCATGGATATCGGCGGCGACAAACCGATTGCATATCTGCCGCTTCCAAAAGAGGAAAATCCGGCACTCGGCCTCAGGGGGCTGCGCACGAGTCTTTGGCGCGACCAGCTTTTTATAGACCAACTGCGAGCCATCCTTCGGCTGCCAAGGCCGAACCAGGTCAGGATTCTTCTGCCTATGGTCAATGATGTCGGCGATATTGCACAGGCCCGGCATTACATCGATCAATGCGCACTGGACTTGGGTCTGGATGGCTTGCCTGAAATCGGTGCAATGATTGAAACACCGGCATCGGCTATGATGCTCGATCAATTACTGGGTGTCGTGGATTTCGTTTCCATAGGCAGCAACGACCTGTCCCAATACGTACTTGCCATTGACCGCGGCCATCCAGTACTCGCTTCGAAGCTCGATGCCCTGCATCCAGCTGTTCTCCGCATGATCAAGCACGTGGCGGAATCGGGTCGTCGAGCCGGAAAGAAAGTGTCGCTGTGCGGTGGAATGGCATCCGATCCGATAGCCATCCCAGTGCTGCTGGGCATGGATTTGCTCGAGCTTTCCGCAGTGCCAGCCATGATACCGCGCATCAAGAACCTTATAAGGCATCTGGATATCAAAGCCTGCCATGATTTTGTCGGGCAGGCGCTTGCAAGCGGGGATGCGGCATCGGTCCGGAAACTGTCAACTGAATTCATCGCGCAAGCGGAGCAGGGAGCCTGAGCATGAAGAAACTTTTGCCATTCTTGCAGCAACTGGGCAGAGCCCTGATGTTGCCGATTGCGGTCCTTCCGGTAGCCGGCCTGTTGCTGCGACTCGGACAGCCTGATCTGCTCGCACTGCCGTTCATCGCCGGCGCAGGGGATGCCATCTTCTCGAATCTCGGCATATTGTTCGCCATCGGCGTCGCCGTCGGTTTGGCGCGTGAAAACAATGGAGCGGCGGCATTGGCGGCGGTGGTCGGTTACTTCGTGGCAACCAAAGGCGCTGAAGTCCTGATACAGGTGCCTTTGGATCTGGTCTCAGCCGGTGAAGCGCACGCCGGCCTCGTACAGGCAGCCTATAAAAGCAAGGAAATCGCCAAGCTCAGCGTACCCATTGGTATTCTTTCCGGCTTGATAGCGGGTTATCTTTACAACCGGTACAGCGCCATCAAACTGCCTTCGTATCTGGCGTTTTTCGCCGGCCGGCGATTCGTGCCGATCGCTTCGGGATTGGTCGGATTGGTTTTGGCTGTGGTTTTCGGTCTCGGCTGGCCGGTCATCGAGCAGGGCATGGATCAACTGTCCTACGCGGTGGCCGAATCCGGTAAGGCTGGCCTGTTCGTCTACGGCGTCCTGAACCGGTTCCTGATCGCGACCGGCCTGCACCACATCCTGAATAACGTCGCTTGGTTCATCATCGGCGATTTCAACGGAGCCACCGGCGATCTCAAGCGTTTCTTCGCCGGCGATCCTTCGGCCGGCGCTTTCATGAGCGGCTTCTTTCCGGTGATGATGTTCGGTCTGCCCGCGGCCTGTCTGGCGATGTACCACACTGCCTTGCCGGAACGGAAAAAAGAAACCGCCGGTCTGCTGCTGTCGATGGCACTGACCTCGTTTTTGACCGGCGTCACCGAGCCGATTGAGTTCACCTTCATGTTCCTCGCGCCGCTGTTGTTCGCACTACATGCGATCCTGACCGGAACGGCGATGGTGGTCATGGACCTGCTGCAGACTCGGCTGGGTTTCGGTTTCTCAGCCGGGCTTTTCGATTACCTGCTGAATTACAAGCTGGCTGAAAACCCCTTGATGCTGATACCGGTCGGAGCGGCGTATTTTGCCCTGTATTACGGCCTTTTCCGGTTTTTCATCCAGCGTTTTAATATCCTGACGCCTGGTCGCGATGTGCTGGTACAGAACACCCCATCCGTTTCGGCAGCAAAGGATGATGCCAGCACAGCGATCGCATTCATACGCGCCTTGGGCGGCCCGGATAACCTGCAATCGGTCGATGCCTGTACGACCCGTTTACGCCTGCAGGTGGCGTCGCTTGCCGCGGTCAATGAGCCGGAACTGAAATCCTTGGGAGCGATTGGTATCGTGAGCCTCGGCCAGCATGGTCTTCAGGTGGTGCTCGGTCCGGTAGCTGATCAGGTCGCGGGCGAAATCCGGGCACAATGGCAAGCGCAAGCCAAAAGCCCGGTGATGGATGCAGGTGGCCAACCCCTGCCAGAGACGTGCCAATTGCCTGAGGCGTTTGAACGGGCTCTTGGCGGTAAAACCAACATCATATCGACGCGTGTGGCGGCCGGCCGCATCATGGTCGATCTTGTTCACGCGGACCGGATCGATACAGCGGCACTGCAGTGCTTGGGTGTCAAGGCCCATGGTCAATCCGGGCAGGGTACAGTCCATCTGTTGCACGACGAAGCCATGAAGCTATGCGGTCCATGAAGCGGATTGGCCTTGTGTCATTGGGTCTGATGCTGGTCAGCATGCAGGCCGCCGCGTTCACCACGCAGACGGAATTGGATGAGTTCGCGCGTAGCGCCGAACTCAAACTCGGAGTCGTCAGCAATTTCAACGCCAACGGATCGTTCAAGGGTCAGTTGGTGTTGCGAAATCGCTCACGGCTGGCGTTGGCGCCCGGCACAGGTCGCTGGCAATTGTATCTGCATTCCATCCGTAAGCTGGTAGATGCCGAGATCGCGGGACTCAAGCTGTCGCA
>JBEAYK010000201.1:0-3120 GCA_041159305.1 Pseudomonadota bacterium | reverse complement strand
CCGCTGAGCTATAGGCCCGCAGGGCTTAGGGATTGTCCGAGTCGAGGAACGAACGCATGATGTCGGCGCGCGAAGGATGGCGCAGTTTGCGCAGGGCCTTGGCTTCGATCTGGCGGATGCGCTCGCGGGTCACGTCGAACTGCTTGCCCACTTCTTCCAGGGTGTGATCGGTGTTCATGTCGATGCCGAAACGCATGCGCAGCACTTTCGCTTCGCGCGGCGTGAGGCCGGCCAGCACCGAATTGACCGCTTCACGCAGGCCGATGTTGGTGGCGTTTTCCATCGGTGATTCGATGTTGCTGTCTTCGATGAAATCGCCCAGATGCGAATCTTCGTCGTCGCCGATCGGTGTCGCCAGCGAAATCGGCTCCTTGGCGATCTTCATCACCTTGCGGATCTTGTCTTCCGGCATTTCCATGGCCTTGGCCAGTTCTTCCGGCGAGGCTTCGCGGCCCATTTCCTGCAGCATCTGGCGCGAAATGCGGTTGAGCTTGTTGATGGTCTCGATCATGTGCACCGGAATGCGGATGGTACGCGCCTGGTCGGCGATGGAGCGGGTGATGGCCTGTCGGATCCACCAGGTGGCGTAAGTCGAGAACTTGTAGCCGCGCTTGTACTCGAACTTGTCGACCGCTTTCATCAGGCCGATGTTGCCTTCCTGGATCAGATCGAGGAACTGCAGGCCGCGGTTGGTGTATTTCTTGGCGATCGAGATGACTAGGCGCAGGTTGGCCTCGACCATTTCCTTCTTGGCCTTGCGTGCCATTTCCTCGCCGTAGCGCATTTCATCGTTGGCGCGTTTGATTTCGGCCAGCGGCGCGTACAGTTCCTTCTCGATGGCGACCAGGATTTCCTGCTGCGCGACGATGGCGTCCTTGTGTTCGCGGATGCCCGAGGACCATTTCTGTTTGCGGCCGATTACGGTTTCCGCCCATTTCAGATCGGTCTCGCTGCCTTTCCAGGCCTTGATGAAATCCTTGCGCGGCATCTTGGCGGCTTCCACCGCCAGTTTCAGCACCGCGGCTTCGTGGCGGCGGATTTCGCCGATCACTTTGCGCAGGCGGCCGAGCAAGGAGTCAGTCTGCACCAACGGGAATTTCAGGCGCAGCACTTCGTCGGCGATGGCCAGACGCAGCTTCTGCGACTTGCTGTTTTCCAGACCGAATTTATCGACGGCTTTGTGGAACTTCACGGTCAGGTCGGCCAGCAGTTCCATGCGGCGCGCCACTTCCAGCGGATCCGGGCCGGTTTCGACCGCCGCGGTTTCGCCATCGGCCTCGTCATCCACTTCCACCGCTTCCACCACCGGCGGCAGTTCCGGTTCATCGCCTTCCAGATCAAGGAAGCCGATGACCACTTCCGACAGGCGCTTGCGGCCGGCCTTGTGTTCTTCGTAATCGGACAGGATCTGCTGGGCGATCCACGGGAAATTGGCCAGGCCGGTGTGCAGCTTGTTCAGGCCTTCTTCGATGCGTTTGGCGATGACGATTTCGCCTTCGCGGGTCAGCAGATCGACCGAGCCCATTTCGCGCATGTACATGCGCACCGGGTCGGTGGTGCGGCCGGCTTCATTCTCTAGTGAGGACAGCACGGCCACGGCTTCTTCGGCGGCGACCACGTCAACGCTGCTGCCGACGCTGCGGCCCGACAGCAGGAGCGCTTCGATGTCCGGCGCCGACTCGTGCACCACGATGCCCATGTCGTTGATCATGCCGATGATGTTTTCCATCTCGTCGGCGTCAATCAGATCTTCCGGCAAGTGGTCGTTGACGTCGGCCAGGGTCAAATAGCCCTGATCCACGCCCTTGGCGATGAGTTCCTCGATTTCCGATTTGATATTGCGTGGGGTGGTCATATGCGCTCGTCTGGCCAGGGGTGAGGGGAACCGACTATTATAACAGCTTGCCGGTTTTTCTTGGTAACTTATTGAATCTAATTAACTTATGTTTCCAACCAAAAGGTCACCGGGCCGTCATTGACCAAGCTGACCTGCATGTCGGCACCGAAGCGGCCGGTGGCGACCGGATCGTGCCGGCGGCGGACCGCCTCGACCAGGGCGTTGAAACCGGCCAAGGCCTGTTCCGGCGGCGCGGCCGAGGTAAAGCTCGGACGCAGACCGGAGCGGGTATCGGCCGCCAAGGTGAACTGGCTGACCAACAACACCCCGCCGGCCACGGCCTGCACTGACAGGTTCATCCGGCCCTCCGCATCGCTGAACACCCGGTAGGCCAAAAGACGCTCGGCCATGCGCTCAATGGATGCTTCGGTATCGCCGGGCTGCACCGCCACCAAGGCCAATAGGCCGGTATTGATGGCGCCGATGGTTTCGCCCTGCACCGCGACACTGGCCTGTTTGACGCGCTGGATAAGGGCAATCATGCGTTTTTCGGGCCGGGGCTTGCGGTGTGTGTGACAGTTAGACCAAGAGCTTACCGAAAAGTTCCGCCAATGTCCGGAAAAGGGTGAATCCGTTACACTGACCCGATGACCCGTTTCGCCTGGTTCGGCTACATCTTGTATGGTTTTGCGCGCCTGATCGGTCTGTTGCCGATGGCCGTGCTGCGCGCACTGGGCGCGGCGTTCGGGGGGCTGGCCTACCGTTTGGACAGCCGCGAAACCCGCATTGCCCGGCGCAATCTGGCCCTGATTCACCCGGAAATCGACGAGACCGCCCGGGAAATGATGACCCGGGAACTGATGCGCTCGATGGGTCAGGGCCTGATGGAAACCCTGGCCATCTGGACCCGGCCGCGGGCGCGGGTATTGCGCCTGGTGCAACGGGTGCATGGCGAAACGCATCTGCAGACCGCCTTGGCCCAAGGCCGTGGCGTGTTGCTGGCGGTACCGCATTACGGTAACTGGGAACTGCTGATTGAATTCATGGCGGCCCGCGGGCCATTCAGCCTGGTTTACAAGGCCTCGAAGAAAGCCGGGCTGGAAAGTTTCCTGCAAAAAGCCCGCAACGGCGCCAATGTGCAGCTAGTGCCGGCCGAAGCCACCGCCATGCGACCCCTGATGCGCGCTCTGCAGAACGGTGAAGTGGTCGGCATCACCCCGGACCAACAACCACGCAAGGGCGGCGGCGAATTCATTTCTTTCTTCGGCCGCCCGGCGCTGACT
>JBEAYK010000016.1:0-10543 GCA_041159305.1 Pseudomonadota bacterium | reverse complement strand
ATATAAGGCTGAAGAACAGCCGGAACACGGATGCTGCCATCGGCATTCTGGTAATTTTCCATGACCGCCACCAGACAACGTCCGACAGCGACCCCAGATCCGTTGAGGGTGTGCACCAGCTCCGGCTTGCCGGTTTCCGGGTTGCGCCATCGTGCCTGCATGCGGCGCGCCTGGAAAGCCTCGCAGTTCGAAATCGAACTGATTTCGCGATAAGCATTCTGGCCTGGCAGCCAGACCTCCAGATCGTGTGTTTTGGTGGCACTGAAGCCCATATCGCCGGTACAGAGCAGCAACCGGCGGTAAGCCAGCCCCAGCTTTTCCAGAATCGCCTCGGCATGAAGTGTCATGGCCTCATGTACCGCATAGCTTTCCTGCGGACGGGCGATGGCCACCAATTCGACCTTTTCGAACTGATGCTGGCGGATCATGCCGCGCACATCGCGGCCATAGCTGCCGGCTTCGGCGCGGAAACACTGGGTGTGCGCGGTCAGCCACATCGGCAGGCTGGCGTCATCGACGATTTCATCGCGGACCAGATTGGTCAGGGTGACCTCGGATGTCGGAATCAGGTAGCGCTTGCTGTCTCCGACCTGGGTACTGAACAGGTCTTCTTCGAATTTCGGCAGTTGCCCGGTGCCGAGCATGCTTTCGGCATTCACAATCAACGGCGTGTTGTGCTCGACATAGTCGTGCTCGTTGCTGTGGGTATCCAGCATGAATTGCGCCAACGCACGATGCAGCTGTGCCAGCTCACCACGCAGCACGGTAAACCGTGACCCGGAGAGCTTGGCACCTGCACCGGCATCCAGCCAGCCGTGACGCTCACCGAGGGCGACATGGTCCTTGACGTCGAAATCGAATGCCGGCGGCTGCCCGACCTTCTTGAGCTCGACATTGTCGTGTTCATCACGGCCTTGGGGAACGCTCTCATGGGGAATGTTCGGTACGACCGCCATGGCCGCCTGCATGTCCTGAATGAGCGCATCCAAGGCCTGCTCGGAGGCCTTGAGTTCATCGCCGTAAGCGGCGACTTCCGCCATCAGGGCTGCAACATCCTCGCCCTTGGCTTTAGCTTGACCGATGGCCTTGGACCTTGTGTTTCGTAGGTTCTGTAGCTCCTGGGTACGGCTTTGAAGCCGCTTGCGCTCGGATTCGAAGTGCTCAAAACGGGCGACATCGAGACCGAAACCGCGAAGGCGCTGCAGTTTTTCGGCCGTTTCCGGCAGATGGCTGCGGAAAAGAATCGGGTCTAACATCGGTCGGCATCCGGAAATAATCAAATCGGACGTCAATTATCGCGCTGAAATCCTTGTTCTGCAAGGATTTTCTTGTTTTTGGCATTGCCCGCCAAGGCCATTCACGGGGAGGAATGCTTTTTACGCAACTCCCGGATTCGAGCCAACTTTTCCGCGATTTTCAACTCGGCACCCTGCGCCACCGGCTGGTAGTAGACCTGCTCTCCCATGTCGTCGGGAAAGCCGGTCTGGGCATAATCAATTCCCCCTTCCACATCCGGATCATAGGAATAGTTCTTGCCGTAACCCAGTCCCTTCATCAAGGAGGTCGGAGCGTTCCTGAAATGCAGCGGCACATCCAGACTGCCGGTTTCATGAATATCGCGCTTGGCACGGTTGTAGGCCATGTAGGCGGCGTTGGATTTAGCCGCAACGGAGAGATACAACACACATTCTGCCAATGCCAGCTCGCCCTCCGGCGCGCCCAGACGATCGAATGCATCCCAGGCCTGCAGGGCGATGCCAATGGCACGGGGATCGGCAAGACCGATATCCTCGACAGCCATGCGGGTCAGCCGCCGCGCCACGTAGCCGGGATC
Source organism: Pseudomonadota bacterium (assembly GCA_041159305.1). Taxonomy (GTDB): domain Bacteria; phylum Pseudomonadota; class Gammaproteobacteria; order Xanthomonadales; family Xanthomonadaceae; genus Arenimonas. The sequence goes on along the minus strand of JBEAYK010000016.1, from coordinate 8,709 downwards.
GCAGCCCCCATCGATCATGCGCGTGAACCAATACAGCGCGGCATCCGGATTGGAGTTGCGTACAGACTTGTGCAGGGCGGAAATCTGGTCATAAAACTGGTCACCGCCCTTGTCGAAACGGCGCGTACGATCAGCCAATACCTGTTGCAGAACCAAATCGGTGACTTCACCCTGTTCCGTGCCGGCTACCTCTGCCGCGATTTCAAGCAGCGTTAGTGCGCGCCGGACATCACCGTCAGACGCCTGCGCGATGCTGCGCATCTGGCTCTCGGAAATGACAGTAGTGCCATTCAAACCTCGCTCAGGGTCGGCCAGCGCCTGACGTAGCGCGGTTTCGATGGCTTCAACCGACACCGCATCCATGACATGAACCCGGCAACGTGAAAGCAAGGCCGAATTAAGCTCGAAACTTGGATTCTCGGTGGTTGCCCCGATAAACACGATACTGCCTTTCTCGATATACGGCAGAAAGGCATCCTGCTGCACTTTATTGAAGCGATGCACCTCATCGACGAACAGCACGGTCGGCTCGCCACGCAGAAAATGCTGCTCGGCCTCGGCCAGCACCTTACGGACTTCGGGCAGACCGGACATCACCGCCGAAATCGAAATGAATCGCGCTTTGGCATAGTGTGCGACCAATAATGCCAATGTGGTCTTGCCGCAGCCCGGAGGTCCCCAGAGAATCATCGAATGGATGCGGCCCGATTCGATCGCCTTCCTTAGCACCGCATCTTCCGACAGCAGGCGATTCTGTCCGACCATATCGGCCAGACGTCGCGGGCGCATGCGTTCGGCCAAAGGCTGCAAGGCGGCATTGGCGAACAGGTCACTCATCCTGCTTTCGGATATACCAGTCCCGCACCCGGGCCGAGATCCCAGCCCATGAACACCCACAAGGCGAAAAGAAGGGACCAGCCAATAAAGAAGGTAATCGAGTACGGAATCATGGTTGCCACCACCGTTCCGATTCCGGCTTTGGGTTCATAACGCTGCAGGAAGGCAATAATCAGCGCGAAGTAGCTCATCATCGGCGAAATGATGTTGGTCACTGAATCGCCGACGCGATAGGCCGTCTGGGTCACTTCAGGCGAGTACCCCAAAAGCATGAACATCGGCACGAACACCGGAGCCATCAAGGCCCATTTGGCCGAAGCCGAGCCCATGGCGAGGTTCACGGAGGCGGTCAACAGGATGAATCCAAGCAATAGCGGTATTTTCGGCAGACCGAGCGCTTTCAGGAATTCCGCACCCTCTACAGCGAAAATCAGACCAAGCTGCGTCCAATTGAAAAGCGCTACGAACTGCGCTGCAAAGAACACCAAAACAAGATAACTGGCAAGTGTCGCCATCGAGGCCGACATGCCCTTGATGACGTCATTGTCGCTTTTGATGGTTCCCGCGCCGACGCCGTAAGCAATGCCGATCAATGCGCCGGCAAAGAAAATGAGTGCCACGATGCCATGCAGAAAGGGGGCCAGCGCCTTCAGGATATCCGGCTCACCGGGAATCCGGAGCATGCCGTTTTGCGGAATTGTCGCCAGAAGAACCAATGCTGTCAGAGCTATCGTTGCAATGCCCGCCCAGAGCAATCCACGCTTTTCGGATGCGGAAAGCGCCTCAATGCGTTCATCCCCTTTGCCATATTGACCGTCCGGAAAACGACGGGCAACGATTTTTTCGGTAACAAACCAACCCAACAGCGTGATGATCGGTGTTGAAACCTGCATGAAGTACATATTGGCCGCGGGGCTGACCGTATATGCCGGATCGACAATCCGCGCCGCTTCCTGCGATAAGCCCGACAGCAGCGGATCGATGGTGCCGAGCAGCAGATTGGCGGAGTACCCGCCGGAAACACCGGCGAAAGCGGCGGCAATACCCAGGATGGGATGCCGGCCAGCAGCGACAAACAGCAATCCCGACAAGGGCACAAGCAGAACATAACCGATTTCGCTGGCCATGTTCGACATGACGCCGGCAAAGACGATGATCGGGGTCAGAAGAAAGCGCGGGGCATTGAGCACGACAATTCTGAGACAGGCACCGATGAATCCGGAATGCTCGGCCACGCCGATGCCGATCAAAGCCACCAGGACCGTCCCCAGCGGAGCAAAGCCGGTGAAGTTGCTAACCAAGCCGCCCATGATGCGCTGAAGGCCGTCGGCACTGAGCAAATTGACCGGTGTAACCAGCTCGCCGGTCTTGGGGTGTGCTACCGAGAAGTCGAATTGGCTGGCAAACCAGCTGGCAATGACAACGAATACCGTGAGTAGGAAAAACAAGGTAGCGGGATGCGGCAGCAGATTTCCGGCCTTCTCGACGATTCCGAGAAAACGATCGACGGGGCTTTGGCGGATGGAATCATTCATGCAAAATCTCCTGGATTACTGAACTTCTTCGACGCCCTTCGGTGTCGTAAAGCGGAACTTGTTATCAGCGATGGCGGCATTTCGTTTCCAGCTGCCGAAACGGAATTCCGAGACCTGTCCGAGGTTATCGAACAAGCGCATGCTTCTGAGGCCATTGCCATCGAAACCGAGCAAAGCCTTGTCGAAAGGCGAGTTTTCCTGACGCTTCGGAACGAGTTGCAACCAGCGAATACCCCGCTGCTCAGGCAACTCAGTTACTTTGTAAAATCGCTCCAATGCTTCCGGCGATGACAAGGCGCTCAGCGGGTTGTCCTGATTCAATGCGTCCTGCGGCTTGACGGTAACCTGTTTCAGATCCGGCTCGTAGACCCATATCTTGGTGCCGTCGGCCACAATGAGCTGGTCGTTTGGTTTGCTGTACTCCCAGCGGAATCGATTGGGCGACTTCATCTGCAAAAGCCCCTGAGCAGATTGGACATTCTCTCCATTCGGCCCGGTCACCACCTGTTGGAATGTCGCCGAAGCCGTTTTCAGGTCGCTGGCAAAGACGTTCAGCTGTTGACGCGCGGTCTGCGCCTGAACGGGAAAGGCAATCACGAACATCAGGAGTATCAACAGTCGTAGACGCATATCAGCCCTTGACCGGAGGCGGCGCCAACACCGATCGATCACCGTTGTGTTCCGGCCTTGAGACAACCCCGGCTGCCTCCATGGCTTCGACCAAACGCGCGGCGCGGTTATAGCCGATTTTAAGACGGCGTTGTACGCCGGAAATCGAGGCTCGGCGGGATTCCGTGACGATTTTGACGGCCTCATCGTAAAGCGGATCGGATTCATCCCCGCTGCTGCTGGCTTCCGGCAGACCGGTGGCACCGACCACCACACCATCGCCCATCATCTGCACTTCTTCGAGAACTCCCGGAATGTACTCTGTGCCGCTGCCATGCTGTTTGAGATGCTCGACCACACGATGCACCTCCTCATCACTGACGAAGGCCCCATGGATGCGCTCCGGCAGCGATGTGCCGGGCGGCATGTACAGCATATCGCCGTGACCAAGCAGGGTTTCGGCACCGGATTGATCGAGAATGGTCCGGGAATCGATTTTGCTGGAGACCTGGAAAGCGATGCGGGTCGGGATATTGGCCTTGATCAGGCCGGTAATCACGTCGACAGAGGGGCGCTGCGTTGCCAGAATCAGATGGATACCCGAGGCGCGCGCCTTCTGTGCAAGGCGGGCAATCAATTCTTCGACTTTCTTGCCGACGATCATCATCATGTCGGCGAATTCATCGATGATGACCACGATGTAGGGCAAAGCCTCGAGTGGACGCGCCTCGATGCCAAGCTCAGCATTGGGTTTGAACAGCGGATCCATGATTGGCTGTCCGGCATCGATGGCATCCTGTACCTTGCGGTTGAAACCGGCAAGATTACGGACCCCGACCGCGCTCATCAGCTTGTAACGGCGTTCCATTTCGGCCACGCACCAGCGCAGGCCGTTGGCGGCTTCCTTCATATCGGTGACCACCGGCGCCAGCAGGTGCGGAATGCCCTGATAGACCGACAGCTCCAGCATTTTCGGATCAATCATCAGCATGCGCACATCCTTGGCGCTGGCCTTGTAAAGCAGGCTGAGCACCATGGCATTGACCGCCACGGACTTGCCGGAGCCGGTGGTACCGGCCACCAACAGATGTGGCATGCGTGCCAGATCGGCAACACTCGGACGGCCGCCGATATCCTTGCCGAGTGCGATGGTCAGCGGGCTGTTGGACTTGTCGTATTCCTTCGAGCGCAGCAGCTCTGAAAGATAGATCATTTCGCGCTGGGTATTCGGGATTTCCAGGCCGACCACCGATTTTCCGGGAATGACATCGACCACACGTACCGATTTCACTGAAAGTCCGCGCGCGATGTCCTTGTCGAGCGAAGAAATCTGACTGCCCTTCACCCCCGGTGCCGGCTCCATTTCGAAACGGGTGACCACCGGCCCCGGATAGGCACCGACCACCTGAACATCGATCCGGAAATCCTTGAGCTTGAATTCAATCTGACGTGACAGGGTTTCTAGGGTTTCTTCGGAATAGCCTTTGGCCTGCGGCTTGGGATCATCCAGCAGCGACAGCGGCGGAATCTCGCTGACACCGCCGGCATTGAACAGCGGAATTTGCTGTTCGCGTTCGGCACGATCGCTTTTTTCGACCAGCGTAGGCGCCGGCGCGGCGATTTTGATCGGTTCGCGTTTGGCGCGGCGTTCGCTCTCGTTTTTGCGGACCTCTTCGCGTTCGGAGCGGATGGCGCGGGTGCGGCTCCATTCCGCCGCCTGATCGGTCTTTGCTGAAAAACGGCCGATCAAAGCCAACACACCGGCACCGATCCAATCCATGACCACGAACCAGGACAGACCCGTTGCCAGCGTGACCGATAGCAGGAATACGGTCAGAAGGAACAGATTTCCGCCCATGCCACCGAACAGCATGCCCATGCTTCTGCCGACCATATCACCGATAAAGCCGCCGGACTGTGCCGGCAGCGCCGGTGCCGGGCCGCCGATGAGATGGCACAGACCGGTGCCGCTGACCAGAAACCCGACAATACCGAGCAACCGAAGCGCCGGCCCGAAATCGACCCTTCCATCGCCGTCACTGTCCATACCGAACAATCCGATATAAGCGACACCGGTCAGCACCAAGGGTACGGTGTAGGCCATGTATCCGAACAACCAGAAGCTGATATCGGCCAGATAGGCGCCGACCAATCCGCCGATGTTATGCACTGAACCGTCCAAGCTACCGGTGCGCGACCAGCCCGGATCCTGCGTGGAATAGGTGACCAGACTGGCCAACAGGTAAAGCAGAATCGGGGCGATGGCGACCAGGGCCAGTTCTTTCCACAACTTCTGGCGCTGCTGGTCCGGCGATGATGCGTTTTTAACGGTGGTTCTGGCCACAGGCAGATTACCCGAATGCAATTGACTCTAGTTTAACGGTTAAAACATAGGATTGCGCGGCTTTCGAGCTGGACCGTAGGCTTTTTTGCATCGGGTGCAGGCTTGATAAATCGCTGTGCAAGCCCCAATCTATGAGTCTGTCCAAATAGGTTTTTGCCATGTCCTCCCCCAAACACTGCCAACTGCTCATTCTCGGATCCGGTCCAGCCGGCTATACCGCCGCCGTCTATGCAGCGCGGGCCAATCTGAAACCCGTGCTGGTGACGGGGCTGCAGCAAGGCGGCCAATTGATGACCACCACCGAAGTGGATAACTGGCCCGGTGATGCACACGGCCTGATGGGCCCGGATCTGATGACGCGCATGCAGGCGCATGCCGAACGCTTCGAAACCGAAATCATCTTCGATCACATCCATACTGCCGACCTGTCCGAGCGGCCTTTCAAGCTCAAGGGCGATTCGGGGGAATACCATTGCGATGCCCTGATCATCACCACCGGCGCCAGCGCCAAGTACCTCGGCATCCCCTCCGAACAGAAATTCATGGGCAAAGGCGTCTCGGCCTGTGCCACCTGCGACGGATTCTTCTTCCGCGACCAGGATGTGGCGGTCATCGGCGGCGGCAATACCGCCGTGGAAGAAGCGCTTTACCTGTCCAACATCGCCCGCAAGGTCTATCTGGTGCACCGCCGCGACCGTCTGCGCTCGGAGAAAATCCTGCAGGATAAATTATTCGCCAAGGCCCAGGCCGGCAAAGTCGAAATCATCTGGAACCATGCCGTGGATGAAGTGCTCGGCGATGATACAGGTGTCACCGGCATGCGCATCACCGATGTGCAAAGCGGCGCCATGCGCGAAATCGACCTGCAGGGCTTTTTCGTGGCCATCGGCCACACCCCGAACACCTCCTTGTTCGAAGGCCAGCTGGACATGCGCAACGGCTACCTGAGCATCAAATCCGGGCTTGAGGGTGGTGCTACCGCAACTTCGGTTCCCGGGGTATTCGCCGCCGGCGATGTCGCCGATCAGGTCTACCGGCAAGCCATCACCTCGGCCGGTTTCGGCTGCATGGCGGCACTCGATGCCGAGAAATTCCTCGACAAAGAAGCCTGATCAGGACCGCTGGAGAGGCGGCGGCGATGACCGGATTCCGCATATGTTCGGCGCTTTCCGAAATCCCATCCGCACAGTGGGATGCCCTGCATGACGGCAGCAATCCTTTTCTGCGGCACGCCTTTCTGGAAGGACTTGAAAGCACAGGTTGCCTGCGTGCGGACTGGGGTTGGCGGCCTTATCATCCCACCCTCTGGCGCGGCGATGAACTCATAGCGGCAGCACCCGGTTATCTGAAGGACAATTCTCACGGCGAATTCGTTTTTGATCACGCCTGGGCGAACGCCTATGCCCGCTATGGCCTCGATTATTTTCCGAAATGGCTGATCGGCATTCCCTACTCCCCGGTCACCGGCCCCCGTCTGATGGCGCCGGATGAGGACATACGCCGTCTTCTGCTCGATGGAATGATTGCCGAGACCGAGCGCAACGGATGGTCGTCATTGCATGTGAATTTCTTACCGGAAAGCGAGGTCGGCGCATTTTCCCCGGAATGGCTGGCGCGTGGCGATATTCAATTCCACTGGCGTAACCGCGGATGGAAGGACTTTCCGGAATTTCTCGGGGCCTTGCAGCCGAAAAAGCGCAAGAACATCCGGCAGGAACGCGCGAAAGTCCAAGATGCGGGTTATCGTTTCCGACAGTTGCATGGCGATGAACTGGGCGAAAGCGAACTTCAGGCGATGTTTGCATTTTATGCACGTACTTTCGATGCTTACGGCAATTCCGCGGCGCTGACCTTGGATTTTTTCCGGCATCTCGCCAACACTATGCCGAGACAAATCATGTTCGTGCTGGCTGAGCGCGAGGGCAGCATCCGTGCCGGCGCGCTTTTTCTGCGCGGCAGCGATACGCTTTACGGGCGTTACTGGGGCAGCGATGAGCAGAGCCCTGGCCTGCATTTTGAAACCTGTTATTACCAAGGCATTGATTATTGTCTGCGCGAAGGACTGACCTCTTTCGAACCCGGCGCACAGGGTGAACACAAGATCGCCCGTGGCTTTCTGCCGACACCGACCCATAGCCGGCATTGGATTGCCGATATGCGCTTTCGCCCTGCCCTGCAAGCCTGGTGCGCCGCAGAAAAGAACGCACTAGCGGATTACGCACTGCAGTTGCAACAAGCCGCCCCCTACGCATGAGCTCTATCCGGATACCGCAGCTTTCGGAGCATGCGCCCGGGTGTTTTCCAGCGGTAAGCCAAGCACTGAGCAATCCCGATGGGCTGCTGGCCTGGGGCGGCGGATTGGGCCCGGAATGGCTGATTCCGGCCTACCGGCAGGGCATTTTCCCTTGGTACAACCCCGGCGAGCCGATTTTGTGGTGGTCTCCGGAAATGCGCTACGGATTCGCACCCGGCTCCGTCCATCTCGGCCGCAGTCGTCGTCGGCAATTGCGGAAAACGGGCTGGTCAATTCGCGCCGACACGGCGTTTGCGGACGTCATCCGGGCGTGCGCTGCGGCACCGCGCGCCGGTCAATCGGGAACCTGGATCGGCGACGACATGATCGCAGCCTACAGCCAGTTGCACGCCCTGGGCATCGGTCACAGCATCGAGGTCTTTGATGGCGAGACCTTGATTGGCGGGCTTTATGGCTTGGCGCAGGGTCGCGTATTCTTTGCCGAAAGCATGTTCAGCCGCTGCAGCCAGGCCTCGGCGGCCGCCCTGTTTGCACTGAGTGAAACCCTGCATGAATGGCGATGGTCATGGCTTGATGCACAGATGGAAAACCCGCATCTAAGGCTACTGGGCGGTCAGGGCCTACTGCGCACGGACTATCTGGCACTGCTGGCCCGTGATGCCGTCGAAAACGGGGTCACGGCAGGCTGGACCGCCCATTTTCCGGGGCTGGAAATCAACGATTATCTGGCCAAAACCCGCTTGGCATAGGGCTTTTCTTTGCACTTCAGGGCCAAACCTGTCAAAATAGCGCTCTCTCAACCGAAGCACCCATTCTGCATGTCCAAAGACGATTCAATTGAATTCGACGGCACCGTTCTGGAAACCCTGCCCAACACCATGTTCCGTGTCAAACTGGAAAACGGACATGTCATCACGGCACATATTTCCGGCAGAATGCGTAAAAACTACATCCGCATCCTCACTGGCGACAAGGTCAAGGTCGAAATGACCCCGTACGACCTCAGCAAAGGTCGCATTACCTACCGCGCCAAATAAGCCTCAGGGCTCAACCGACGCCGGCAGCAGCCGTTCGGGTTCGGGCAAGGCATTCACCTGCAGACCACCCTCGCCGACCGTGACGCTGGCACG
>JBEAYK010000200.1:0-3128 GCA_041159305.1 Pseudomonadota bacterium | reverse complement strand
TTGGCGTCAACCAGCACGATCTTGCGATTTCGGGGTATGGCCGAGACAACGCTCAAGGCCGCCCGATCATTGATGGGTTTGATGCGGTTTGGGTTGAAGGCGCGGGCGCGGCTCACTCCAACGGCTCAATTTATCTGCAGCGTTTTCGATTTGGCCGAGACTGCCTCCCAGCGCGGCAGTCAGTCCGCCGGCCGCCATGGAGCAGGCCACGCCGACTTCGCCCTGGCAACCGACTTCGGCACCCGAGATGGATGCGTTCTCCTTGTACAGGATGCCGATGGCAGCTGCCGTCAGCAGAAAATCGCGTATGCCTTTCGGGCTGGCACTCGGGCAGAAACGCTCAAAATAATGCAGAACTGCCGGAATGATGCCGGCGGCGCCATTGGTCGGTGCGGTCACCACGCGGCCACCGGCGGCGTTTTCTTCGTTGACCGCTAGCGCATAAAGATTGACCCAGTCCAGCACCGTCAGCGGATCGCGCATCGCCGCTTCCGGACGTGCCAGCAATTCCTGAAGCATGTTCGGTGCCCGCCTTGCCACCTTCAGACCACCGGGAAGAATGCCGGACATCCGGGTGCCGCGTTCCAGACAATGCTGCATCGCGCTCCAGATTGCATCCAGCTCTTCGCCGATCTGGATATCGCTGCGCCAGACGCGCTCATTGGCCCACATCAGTTCGGCAATGGTGAGCCCATGTTCACGGCATTGCGCAATCAGCGCATCGCCGCTCTTGAACGGATAGGGCAAAACGGTGGTATCGGCCGTGATTCGGTCCTGCGCCGCTTCATCCTGGTTGACCACGAAGCCGCCGCCAACCGAGTAGTACTCGCGGGTTGCCAGCTGCGCACCATCGGCCGCAAATGCGGTAAAGCGCATGCCGTTGCTGTGGAACGGCAGCTTCTGGCGTTTGTTGAAAACCAGATCGGTTTTTTCATCGAAGGCGATGCTGTGCTTGGGGCTCAGCCTCAGGTTCTTGTCCTTGCGGATGCGCACCAGCATCGGCTCGATGGTATCGGGATCGATGCTGTTTGGCCACTGGCCTTCAAGGCCGAGCAGGATCGCCTTGTCCGAACCATGGCCTTTGCCGGTCAAGGCCAGTGATCCGAATAGCTCGACCTTGATGCGAGAACAGGCTGCCAGATGACCTTCTTCGACAAGCCAGCGCTCGACAAAGCGGGCTGCCGCGCGCATAGGTCCGACCGTATGTGAAGACGACGGGCCGATGCCGATTTTGAACAGATCGAAGGTACTGACTGCCATGCCGTGCCACCTTGGGCTAAAATCCTGTGCTTATGATGCCAAAAAGCCCGACCGCATGCTCACTTTAATTCAGCGCGACGACTGCGCCCTGTGCGATGACGCCTGGGAAATCCTGCATGCCGCCGGTGTTCGCGACTTCGAATCACGCTTCATCGACGGCGATACGCTGCTGGAAAGCCGTTATGGCGCCCGCGTGCCGGTTTTGAGTGATGGCAACGGACGGGAGCTGGACTGGCCGTTTTCAGTGGATATGCTCAGGGCTTGGCTGCTGCCTTCGGAACCAACACCAACACAGTCTTAACCTTTACCGCATTCGGAAGGATGCCGGTGTCCGACCAATCGCCCGTGCCGACCTTGTAGTCGAGACGGTTGACCGTGGCTTCGCCGGTCAGGATTGCACTTTGTCCCGGTTTCCAGCTGAACACCAACGCCACCGGTTTATTGATGCCGCGCAGACTGAGTGTTCCGTTGGCCTGATAACGGCCTTTGCCCAGATCCTTGAAGGATGTGGCGGTGTAACGTGCGGTCGGCGTTTTGCGGACATCGAAGAAGTCCGAGGTTTTCAGGGTATCGTCGCGCTCGCTGTTGCGGGTGTCGGCACTGGCCAGATCAATGCTCACATCGAAGCGTGCCTGTTCAAGACGCTTCGGATCGAAACGGATTTGCGGCGTAAAGCGGCTGAAGCTGCCGCTGAAGGCCTCGCCCTGGAAGCTGGAGCTGAATCCCAGGCTGGAGCCTTTGGCCATCTGCCAATCCTGGGCGGAAACGGTCGTGGCGGCGGCGAGCAGCGCTATGCCGAGCAGTCGTGCGTAAACGTTCATGGCATTTTCCCGGTCATGCGTTTGAGAGTGTCATCTTTGATGACATAGTGATGGAACAGGGCGGCACCGGCATGCACCAGCAGTAGTGCCGCCAGTAGGTAGAATCCGGTCTTGTGCAGTTCATGTGCGAAATCTTTTAAAGCCGGGTTGTAGCCGGTGAAAAGTTTCGGCAGCTGCACCAGGTTGAACCACCGCAGCGGAAATCCTGCGGCCGAATTGAACATCCATCCGCTCAGCGGCATGGCCAGAAGCAGGAAATACATCAGGCCGTGTACGGCTTTCGCCGCCAGCTGCTGTAAACGCGATCCGGGCAGATCATCCGGCGTACCGGCAATGAAGCGCCATGCCAGCCGCAGCAGGGTCAGCGCCAGCACGGTCAGTCCGAAGCTTTTGTGCAGGGCGTAAACCTGCATCTTGAAAGGCGAGTTCGGAAGTTCGGTCATGATCAGGCCGACAATGGAAAGACCGATGATCACTAGTGCGGTGAGCCAGTGCAATCCGATGCTGACGCTGCCCAACGCTGTGAGTTGTTGCGAATCATGGTGTGTTGTCCTCAGTGTTGCGGTCGGTAAGCGTGGCTTCAATGGCAACATCCATATGCACGCGGTCACCGACCAAAGAAGGCCAGGCATCGATGCCAAGGGCTTTGCGGCTGAAGTCGGTGCTGGCTTGCATGCCCAGCGTTTTTTTCAGTGTCAGCGGATGCCGCTTATGGGCATTCAGGATGACGGTAAACGTGACCGGCGCAGTGCCGCCGGCAATCTCCAGATTGCCGGTGACCCGGAGCAGGGTCTCGGACACCGGCTCGACAGTGGTCGAGCGGAAGCTTGCCGTGGGGTATTCGCTGCTATTGAGGAAATCCTCGAGAATTTTCCGGTTCCAGTCCGTTTCACCCATATCCAGTGTCGCCAGATTGATGTCGATGCTGACCTGCGATGCGGACGGATTGGCCTCATCGTAGAGCAGGGTTCCAGTCGGGAGTGACACGGTGCCGATGCTCGGCGAGAATCCGGCATGCATGACCCGGAATGCAACACGCGTGTGCAC
>JBEAYK010000199.1:0-3146 GCA_041159305.1 Pseudomonadota bacterium | reverse complement strand
GCTGGATGGCGCGCCGCTGCGTTACAACAGCAAGGACTCCCTGCTCAATCCCCATTTCATCGCCGTCGGCGATTTGTCCATCGGCTGGCGGGATTGGCTGTGAGTACTCCGATTCAGGAACTACTCGCCATCATGCGCACCCTGCGTGATCCGGACAAAGGCTGTCCGTGGGATTTGCAGCAGGATTTCCGCTCGTTGGCACCGTATGCCATCGAAGAAGCCTATGAAGTCGCTGATGCCATAGAGCGCGGCGATCCTGGCGACTTGCGCGATGAGTTGGGTGATTTATTGTTCCAGGTGGTGTTCCACGCCCATCTGGCCCAGGAACAAGGGCTGTTTGCATTTGATGATGTGGTTTCGGCAATCAATCGGAAAATGACCGATCGGCACCCGCATGTGTTCGGGGATGCCAGCATCGCCGATGCCGCCGCCCAGACCGAAGCCTGGGAGCGCATGAAGCGCGAAGAGCGTAAGCAGCGCCAAGCTTCGGACAACAGTGTTCTGGCGGGAATAACAGCCGGGTTGCCGGAGTGGCAGCGTGCCGCCAAACTGCAGAAGCGCGCGGCAACGGTCGGTTTCGATTGGCCCGATGTTTCCCTCGTGTTCGAAAAACTGCAGGAAGAAATGGCCGAAGCACGGGTTGAGTTCGACAAGGGCCGCGGCCACGATGCGCTGGAAGATGAAATCGGCGATATCCTGTTCGTGTGCGTGAATCTGGCGCGCCATGCCGAGGTCGATTTCGGCGCAGCCCTGCGCCGGGCCAACACCAAGTTCGAGCGCCGATTCCGGGCCATTGAAGCTTTGGCCCAGCAATCCGGAAAAGCCCTGTCCGATTTGGATTTGTCGGCGCAGGAAATCCTATGGCAACAGGCAAAAACCCAGGAGGCCGCCAATGACCCAATTTAATACCCTCGCCGAGTTCTATCCCTATTATCTGGGCGAACACCAGAATCGGATTTGCCGCCGCCTGCATTTCATCGGCAGTTCTCTCGTCCTTGGTTGTTTGGCCGCTCTGCTGGTTACCGGTCAATGGCTCTGGCTCCCGGCCGCCTTGGTCTGCGGTTACGGCTTCGCCTGGGTCGGGCATTTCGCCTTCGAGAAGAACAAACCGGCCACTTTCCGCCATCCGCTGTATTCGTTCGTGTCCGATTGGCTGATGTACCGCGATATCCTGACCGGAAAAATACCCTTCTAAGGCCGGTTCACACGGTAATCACCCCCGAGGGGGCATTCTTCACAAAGCTGAAGCCCTGAATGGAGAAGCCCATGAAACGTGATACCCAAGCCGGTTTGATTCTGCTCGTTGAAGACAACCGCAGTCTGTCCGAGGTGGTCGGTGAGTACTTTGAAAGCAAAGGCTTCGGCGTCGACTATGCCGGTGATGGCGTGGATGGCTACCGTTTGGCCACCAAGAACAGTTACGACGTGATCGTGCTCGATCTGAACCTGCCGCGCATGGACGGCCTGCAGGTCTGCCGCAAACTGCGCGAGGAAGGCAAAATCGCCACCCCGGTACTGATGCTGACCGCACGTGACGCCGTGTCCGACAAAGTGCTCGGACTTGAGGCCGGTGCCGATGACTACCTGATCAAACCCTTCGCGATCCAGGAACTGGAAGCGCGTATCCGGGCCTTGATCCGCCGCGAACGCCGTCAGGTGAGCACGGAAGTCTACAAAGTCGCTGATCTGGTGCTGGATACCGGCAGTCTGCGGGCGACCCGTGGCGGCCGCGATCTGACCCTGTCGCCGATCGCCCTGCGACTGCTCGGAATTCTGATGCGGGAGTCGCCCCGCGTCGTGACCCGCCGGGATATCGAGCGCGAAATCTGGGGCGATGAACTGCCTGAATCCGATACTCTGCGCAGCCACCTCTACAATCTGCGCAAGGCGGTCGACCGCGGCTTTGAAAAACAGCTGCTGCATACCGTGCAGACTGCCGGCTACCGCATCGTCGATCTGGACGAACAGCCCAAAATATGAGTGACCGGCATGGACTCCGGAAGAAATTCTGGACGGCATTCGTATTGCAGACGGCGGCCATCTGTTTTGCTGCCATCATCGGCGTCTATGGGGCATCGGTAGTCATCAAAGACATCCTGATCAAGCAGGCGCTGCAGGACGAAGCACGCCATTTCTGGAGCCTTCACCAGAACAATCCGAATGCTCAGGTGCCGGATACCTTCAACATGAAAGGCTTCCTGTTGCCTCTGGAACAGGTCGGTGCCATGCCGGTGACCTACCGCGATCTCGGCAATGGCTATCACAGTCTCGATAAACAGCGCGGTGGTGAGTTGATCTGGGTGGAAACCCGTGACAACCGGCGGCTGTTCCTGATTTTCAAGCAGGAGCAGGTCGATGCGCTGGCATTCTGGTTCGGTGTAGTGCCTTTGGCATTGCTGTTGGTGGTGGTTTACGCCATGGTTCTTTTCAGTTACCGGACCTCGAAGAAGCTGGTATCGCCGGTTATCTGGTTGTCGAACCAGGTCCGCAGCTGGGATCCGAAAAAGCCGGATGTGTCCGTGCTGGCGGCACAAAAATTGCCCGATGACATGGACAATGAAGCCAAGGTTCTGGCGGAGGCTTTGCATGATTTCGGCCAACGCATCGGCCAGTTCGTCGAGCGCGAGCAGAACTTTACCGCGAATGCGTCGCACGAGCTTCGAACACCGCTGACGGTCATCCGTGTTGCCAGCGACATGGTCGCCGGAGAAAGCTGTCTATCGCCGATGGCGCAGCGTTCCATCACCCGCATCCAGAAAGCCAGTCAGGAGATGGAATCGCTCATCGAGGGCTTTTTGCTGTTGGCGCGCGAAGATGATTTCGGGCACAGCGAGCAACCTTACTGGATATCCGAAGCCGTTGCCGAGGAGGTCGAGAAGGCGAAACTGTTGTTGAATGGCAAGCCGGTCGAACTGACGCTCGAAATCGTTGCCGATTTCCGCATTGATGTGCCTTATTATGTGGTGTCCACGGTCATCGGCAATCTGGTCCGCAATGCCTGCCATTACACCGATCGCGGCCATATCGATATATCAATTAATACGGGCAAACTGGTGGTCCGTGATACCGGCATCGGCATGAGTGCTCAGCAGCTGGAGCGTGTGTTCGATCTGTTCTATCGTGGTGAAACCACCAACGCTGGCGGC
>JBEAYK010000198.1:0-3149 GCA_041159305.1 Pseudomonadota bacterium | reverse complement strand
TGGTGGCGGCAATTGCCGGAATCGTCGCAGGCACAGGCCCTGCAACGGTTCTGGACGGTGAATGAAGCGGTTTACAAAGCCTGTCCGGCGCCGCAACCGGCCTATTTCAGGCATTACCGCATGGCCAATCCGATGCAGCTCAACAGTGGATTGACCATTGACGGCACCGATTACCGCTTCGAAGTGCATACGCTGGCGCTGGCCGAGGGCTTCCTGAGCCTCGCACTCAGGGTCTGAGCGCTTGCAGAGGGCGCCTTATTTTGCTTAGATAGCCTTGCCGGCCAATCCCCGGCAAAACTCATAATCTCTAGAGAGGGAGAAAAAAATGGGAAGTCTGATTTGGACCATCGTTATCGGTTTCGTGGTCGGTTTGATTGCGCGTGCACTAAAGCCCGGAAATGATTCGCTGGGTATCGTCATGACCAGCATCCTGGGTATCGTCGGCGCCTATGCCGCATCATTCGTCGGCAAGACCATGGGCTGGTATGCAGAGGGCGAGGCGGCCGGTTTCATCGCTGCCGTTGTCGGCGCCGTGGTGCTGCTGTTCATTGTGGGCATGATCAAGAAAAAATAAGCATCATCCGCCGTTTCGGGAGACGTCCGAATGTGGAAAAAACTGCTGGCCGATCTGCAACTCAGTATCCTGATGCTGGTCGGAGGCATGTCTTCCCTGATCATCGCGGCTTTTTCGGTCTACCGCTTCCAGAACGGCAATGTCAAGGTTGGTATGCTCGATGCAGCCATCACCCTGGCGATGGTCGGTACTCTATTATATGCCTGGCGTTCGGCCCGTAATGCCGAACGCGCAGGTCGCTTCATGGTGCTTGTGCATGTTGCGGGCGCCATTGCCAGCTCGGAACTTCTGGGTGTCACCGGCGCGTTCTGGATGTACCTGGCAATCGTGGTCAACTGTTTCATCACCAACAATCGCCGCTACGCGACCGGCGCCAACATCATCATGCTTCTGGCCATCGCGTTCCTCGGCCACGGTTTTGACGGTACCGCACAGCAGCTCTCGTTTTTGGCGACCAGTAGTCTTCTCACCCTGTTCAGTTATATCATTGCCGAGCGTCTGTTCCAGCAGCAGCAGATTCTGAAGCTGCAGGCCAATATTGATCCGCTCACCGGTGCACTGAATCGACGGCGCATGGAGGAGGAAATGCATCTGGCCATCGAAGAGTACACCCGCAGCCGGACGCCAATGGCAATCATCCTGATGGATCTCGATGATTTCAAGAACGTCAATGACCGGCATGGCCATGAAGCCGGTGACGATGTGCTGGCCGGCTTTGCCGATATGGTGCGCGGCCATACCCGGCAGATCGACCGCTTTTTCCGGTACGGCGGCGAGGAATTCCTGATGCTCGCCAAAGGCCTCAGCCCGGAGGAGGCTCGGCATTTGGCCGAAAAGATACGCACTCAGGCCGAAGTGGTGCTGACCGGGAAGCACGGCAGGGTCACGGTCTCCGCCGGTGTTGCCGGTGCCCAGAGCGGTGAAAGCTGCATGCAATGGGTGGCCCGTGCCGACGCCGCCCTGTATGTCGCGAAACAATCCGGCCGGAACCGCGTGCATCTCGCCGATTGAGCCCAAAGGCCCAAACTGCCATAATCGGTATCTACTACAGTTGTCACTTCCACCAAGGATTCCGATGAAACCCCAAGTCGCTGTCGCCGCCGCTCTGGCGGTAATGTCCACTGCGTCCGTTGCTCTTGCACAGAGCGTGCCGCAGGATACCGTGATACTCGCCGACCGCCTGTTCGATAGCCGGACCGGAACGATGCTATCCAACCCTGTCGTCGTGATCCGCGGCGACCGCATCGTGTCGGTGCAGTCCGGCGGCATGCAGCCCGCTGGCGTGCGTGTGATTGACCTCAAGGGAATGACCTTGGTGCCGGGAATGATCGACATGCATACCCACATCGACTCCGATCCGACCTATGGCGGCTACAATTCGTTGCAGTTCGGCGACCGCTTCTGGTCCGTGATTGCCGTTGGCAATGCCAGCAAAACCCTGCAGGCCGGTTTTACCACCATCCGCAATGTCGGTGCCGATGCCTGGAATGATGTCGGTCTGATGCAAGCCATCGATCAGGGCAAAGTGACCGGACCCCGCATCGTGCCGGCCGGCTATGCCTTCGGTGCGACCGGAGGCCATTGCGACTCGACCTTCTTCCCACCCTCCATGGGCCAGAAAAACGCCTACAACGCCGATTCAAAGGACGAGGCACGTAAATCGGTCCGTGAAATCCGCAAGTACGGCG
The DNA here is from genome assembly GCA_041159305.1 of Pseudomonadota bacterium. GTDB lineage: Bacteria > Pseudomonadota > Gammaproteobacteria > Xanthomonadales > Xanthomonadaceae > Arenimonas. The sequence continues at coordinate 887 of JBEAYK010000198.1, read as the reverse complement.
CCCAGGTCATCAAGATCTGCGCTACTGGCGGCGTTTTCTCCCGCAACACCGAACCCGGGCAACAGCAGATGAGTTTTGATGACATGAAAGCCGTTGCTGATGACGCCCACATGTATGGCCTGAAGGTAGCTGCTCATGCGCACGGCGCCTCCGGCATCAAGGATGCCATCCGTGCCGGTATCGATACCATTGAGCATGCCAGTCTGATCGACGATGAGGGCATCGCACTCGCTAAGAAGTACGGCACATGGTTGTCGATGGACATCTACAACACCGAGTACACGCAATCCGAAGGAAAGAAGAACGGTGTGCTTGAAGACAATCTGCGCAAGGACCGCGAGGTTGCCGATATCCAGCGTGAGGGCTTCCGCAAAGCGCACAAGGCCGGAGTCAAAATGGTGTATGGCACCGATTCGGGCGTGCATCCGCATGGCGACAACGGCAAGCAGTTCCGTTGGATGGTGCAATACGGCATGACGCCGGCGCAGGCAATCCAGACTGCCACGGCCAATGCCGCGGAAGCACTGGGCCGGAAAGACATCGGCGTCATCGAAGCCGGCCGTTACGCCGACATCGTTGCGGTGAAGGGTAATCCAGCGCAGGATGTGACTCTGCTTGAACGGGTCGATTTCGTCATGAAGGGCGGGGAAGTCGTCAAAAAGCCGTAAAAGTCCACCTCGTTAAAGTCATTTAAATTGCAGTAAATATCTGAAAAGGCTCGCTTATGCGGGCCTTTTCGGTTCATGCGCGGGTTGGGTTTGATTTGAGTCAATATCACGATTTCTTAACACGTGATAATGAATCCATCCAATCCACCCAAGGAGTTTGTCATGAAAAAATCCACACTTGCTGTTCTGCTGTTGGCCGGTCTTGCCGCCCAATCCGCC
>JBEAYK010000197.1:0-3151 GCA_041159305.1 Pseudomonadota bacterium | reverse complement strand
GGTCAGTATGCGGCTCATGCCCGGGCCTGCGGTCCATTCAGCGGCACGCTGATGCTGGCGGCCACGCCTTCGGGAAAGTTGGCGATGATGCTGAAGCGTGCGCTGTTGCCATAGGCCAGCTGCAGGCGTTCGCGGATGTTCTTCAGGCCGATGCCGGTGCCGGCGGTATCGCCGCCGAAACCGATGCCATCGTCGGCCACGGTCACGCTCAGACTGTCGCCATCCAGATCCTTGCGGGCGGTGATCCAGATGCGGCCGCCGCCGGTTTTCGGTTCCAGCCCGTGCTTGATGGCGTTCTCGGCCAGGGTCTGCAGCATCATGGTCGGGAACGGCACGCCGGCCAGATCATCGGGCAGTTCAATGTGTACTTGTAGGCGCTCTTCCATGCGGATCTTCAGAATGTCGAGGTAAGCGCGGGTACGGGTGATTTCTTCACCCAGGGTGGACGCTTCGTCTTCACTGCGCGGCAGCGAGTGGCGCAGATACAGGATCAGGTTGTCGAGCATGGCTTCGGCTTTGTCCGGCGCGCTGGCGATCAGGTATTTGGCGCTGCCCAGGGTGTTGTACAGGAAGTGCGGTTCCACTTGGGCATGCAGCAGGCTGAGTTTGGCCACGGCCAGTTCTTTTTCCACCACGGTTTCGGTATTCACCGCCTTCTCGCCGCGGCGGAAGGCGGCGATGCGCTGCGAGATGGCGCGGGTCACGGTCTCGGCATTCTGCAGGTTGGTCCCTTCATCGGGGAACAGGTAGTCCAGCCAGGCCGCGCCTTCCGGTTCGCACACCAGCTTGACGCTGACCGCCCCGTCGGTGACTTCCGCTTCGGCGATGACGTGGTTGGAGCGATCAATGCCCAGGCCGTTAGTCATCTTCTTCCACAAGGAGGGCGGGTTGTTGTCCAGATCAACCGGTTTGACCCGGGCCCGTAAACGCATGCCCTCATGGCTGATGTTCACGTTTTCACTGATCGGCAGGACTTTCAGGCTGTCTTCGATCATCGGCAGGGCGATGGCGGTTTCAAACGGAATTTCGATCTGCCGGGTGTGTCGGTTCTTCAGCTTCTCGGCATCAATGGTGCCGACCAGACGCTCGACCCGTTGCAGGTGCGAGGCCGCCGCGATCATCAGCAGTACCAAGGAGATCCAGAAAATCAAGGCGATGAAATCCTGAAGGCGGTCGAGCCCGACCACGCTGGTGAACATCATGGCGATGATGAAGCTGGCGGCCCAGGCAAGGACGATACGACCGAAGAAATAGACTTGGGTTTTCATAGGCGATGGGCTTATGGTGGTTTGCATGGGGCCAGTGTAGCAATCCGTTCCCGCCTGTCATCCACGGCGCGACGAAACGCGGTATGCGCCGATGAAATGTGGAAAAAATGCATCGGCAGCTAGCAGTCGGGCCTAGCGGCCCGGAAAACCCCGCAGGGCCTCGATGGCGGCGCGCATGGTGTTTTCATGGATGCCGATCACTTTCGACACCGGTTTTTGATAACCGCCGGCCAGATTCCAGGCCACCGGAATGCCGCGTTTGCGCAGACCCTGAAACACACGGCTGTCGCGCTGGAAAAGTTGGCTGGTGCTCAGAAAGCCGCCCAACGGATCGTCGATGTGCGGATCGGCGCCGGCCTGATACAGCACGATGGCGCAACCGTCGAGCGCATCCAGATCATCCTCGATATGGGTCAGGAAGAAACTGGCCTGCTCGGGATCCTTGAAGGTTTCACCGGCGGTGATGTGCACGATGTTTTCGGCTTTGAGCACATTCATGATGTCCACCGTGCCGTTGCCGTAGTGGTAATCGTAGTCGAGGATGCCGATTTTCAGGCCGGGCGTTTCGGCCTGCAGGGCCAAGGCGGTCAGCATCAGGCCGTTGAAGGTGCAGTAATCTTCGGCCGAATCCCAGCCGGCATGGTGGAATCCCGACACCGGCGCGGCTACGCAAGTGTTTTCTTCCAGCGCCCAGCGCGCCGCGGTGAGCATGGCGCCATTGGTATACGGCAGGCTGGCATTGACTTCGGCCGAGCGCGTGCCGAAACCGTTCGGAATGCGCAGGGCGAAAATATCGCTGACAAATGTGGCATCGTGGCCACGGCAGAAGTCGCTTTCACTCAGCGCGATGGCCGGGCGGATCTGCAGATCGGGCCAGGATTCCAGCCAGGCCTGCATGACCTGTGCGGGTTTGCCCGCGCTCGGGGAGTAACCTTGGGTCGGTGCCTGCATCTGCGGGCAGTACACCACCTTCATTATTTGCTGGACACGTACTTTTCGCGACGGATGTGGTGCACCGACAGGCCGAATTCCTTCAGGGCCTCGAAACTGGCATCCACCATGTTCGGGTTGCCGCACAGGTAGGCGATGTCGTGTGCGCCGTTCGGCACCAGTTCGGCCAATTGCTCCTGCACGTAGCCGCGCCGGGCATCGGCGGTGGCATTGGCCGGCAGTTCGCGGGAAAAGCAGGGCATGAAGCGGAATTTCGGATTTTCCGCGGCGAAGGCGTAGAAATCCTCGCGGTAGATCAGGTCTTCTTCGGTGCGGGAACCGAACAGCAGCACCACTTCCACGCCACGCGTTTCCATCATGTGCTTGAGCTGCGGCAGCATGGCGCGGTACGGGGTGACCCCGGTGCCGGTGCCAATTAGCAGATAGCGGGCGTTCTGGTCTTTGTCGTTCAGACAGAACCGGCCGTACGGGCCGCTGCATTGGATCTGCTGGCCTTCGTCGAGCGCGGTGAACAGCGCCGAGGCGGCGCCGCCGGGCACGAAGCTGACCGCGATTTCAACGGTGTCGTTCACCCCGAAGGCGTGGTCGTGCTGGGTCGCCAGCGAGTAGCTGCGTTTGGTCGGGCTGCCGTCCGGGTTGTTGAAATGCACCTGGATGAACTGGCCGGCGATGAAATCAAGGGCTTGGCCGTCATCGCGGGCGAATTCGAGATGGCGCACACTCGGCGCCAGCATGCGGCTGCCTACCAGTTTCAACGGGAAATGATCTGCCACGGGGACCTCGGTGAAAAAGAAACGCTCAGTACGGGCGGCAAGCCCGATATACTAGACGCTTGAAAGAGAAAGACCCGCCAAGTCGGAACAACCATGACTCAGCCAGCGCTCAGCATTACATCCTTGCACAAGACCTATGATAACGGAGTGATGGCCCTC
>JBEAYK010000196.1:0-3173 GCA_041159305.1 Pseudomonadota bacterium | reverse complement strand
AGATAGCGTTTGGCCAGATTATGCCGAACCTCGTCAAGAATTTCATGAAAGGTTTGGCCTTCGTCCTGCAGACGACGCTGAAGCGTTCGGGAGCTGATTGCCATCTTCGCTGCTATGTCATCGCGCGTCGGTTCGCCTTCCGGGAGGCTCTGTACGATGAGCTGTTTCACCCGCAGGGCATTCTCGGATCCGCCCAGCTGGCTGATACGCTGCTCGGCTACCTGATCGTGGATTGCAGAAATTTGGGCATTGGCGGTGAGAAGGATGCGAGCGGCATCGCTCTCGGAAAACGTCATGGCCATGTGCGCTGAATTGAAATGAATCGGACAGGAAAATGCGTCAATGTAAAGAGACGTATCCACTGGTTTTGCATGCATGAATTCGATTAGTACAGGGTTCAGGTCAGGCCCGGCTATCCAGCGCAGGAATTTGAGGATGCTCAGGGTAGTGAATTCATGATTCTGGCGCTGGACATCCACGATGCCCGCCATCAGGTTCACTTCAAGGCAATATCCCTGCGCGGTGCGCTCGAGGCGCGCATTCGAAGCCGAAGTCACCGCACCCAGGTAACGCACGCCGCGCTTAAGTGCGTCCAGCAGTGTGGGGCTGCTCATCATGGCGTAACCCATAGCGTCCATGGAGGCCGGCCGGAAGCTATTCGCTGCGCTCAGTCCGATGGCGGTATCGCCGGAGGCGGCCACCGCCAATTCCCATAAGCGCACGATTTCACTGACGAGCACGCCGGATTCGACGGTATCAAACAGTGCCGGATCAATGCCCGCTTCGCGAGCCAGGGCCATGCCATCCAGACCCAGGTTGTCCAGTGCATCTACGATGTTGCGCACCCAAAGCACCGAGGTCATCGGCCCGGCTTTGGTTTCCACATGCGCGGTTGTGTTGATGGTCATGACGCCGGCACCCCTGTCGCTGAAGTCAAAAACCTGTCCATGAATGTAAAGATAATGGAATTCGATGGAATTTAACATACGTACTCCACTGACCGCTATTCCGAGGAACACCTATGAAGCCAACACAAACCCCGAGCCGCCTGCTGTTCGGCCTCATGCTGGGGATATTCGTCACCCAGACTGGATTCAGCCAACCGTCGCCTGCGCCGTCCAAGCCGGCCACCGCCGCCACCAAGGCGGCCAACCAGAAAGTGCTGGAATCGCTCCCGTTCAACAACCGAAAGGATTTTGCCGATGCCGACCGCGGCTTCATGGGCACGCTGACCCCTCTGACGATCGGCGGTGAAGGCCTTCCGGCCCCGGCCTGGGACATGGAGAGCTACAAGGCATTCATTGGCGATGACAAGGCCGCGCCGGATACCGTCAACCCGAGCCTGTGGCGCAATGCCCAGTTGAACGTCAAGAACGGCTTGTATAAAGTCGCTGACGGAATCTATCAGGTGCGTGGGTTCGACATTACAAATATTACCTTCGTGCAGACCAAGACCGGCTGGATCGTATTCGATCCGCTGCTGTCGGAGGAGCCGGCCAAGGCCGCCTATGAACTGATCAGCGCCAAGGTCGGTAAACGACCGGTTCATGCCGTAGTTTACAGCCACTCGCACATCGACCATTACGGCGGTGCCCGCGCACTGGTCAGCCAGTCCGATGCCGATTCCGGCAAGGTCAAAGTCATCGCACCCGAAGGCTTCACCGAACATGCCGTCAGTGAAAACGTGATTGCCGGCAATGCCATGTCGCGCCGTGCCATTTTCATGTACGGCGCACTGCTCCCGCGCAACGCCACCGGTAGCGTGAACAGCGGCCTGGGCCAGACCAACTCCACCGGTCATGCCGGCCTGTTGATTCCCAACATCCTTGTCGGCAAGACCGGCGAGGAAATTACCGTAGACGGCATCAAGATGGTGTTCCAGATGACGCCGGGCACCGAAGCGCCGGCCGAAATGAATACCTTCTTTCCGCAGCTTCGTGCGATGTGGATGGCGGAAAACGCCACCAATACCATGCACAACGTGCTGACCCTGCGCGGTGCGCAGGTGCGTGATCCGCTGAAATGGGCAAAGTTTCTCGATGAAACCATCGAACTGTACGGCGCCAGTATCGATGTGAAATTCCAGAGCCACCATTGGCCGCTGTGGGGCAATGGCGACATCATCGACTACCTGAAAAAGCAGCGTGATCTTTACAAGTACATCCATGACCAGTCGGTCAATCTGATGAACAAGGGTTTCAATGGCGCTGAAATCGCCGAGCAGATTGAACTGCCGCCGGAACTTGCTAACGCCTGGCCGAACCGGGGTTACTATGGCTCGCTACGTCACAATTCACGCGCCGTCTACCAGCGCTACATGGGTTGGTACGATGCAAATCCGTCCAGCCTGAACGATCTGCCGCCGGAACCGCAGGCCAAGAAGTTCGTGGAATACATGGGCGGTTCCGCCGCCGTGATGAAGCGTGCCAAAGCCGACTTCGATAAGGGCGAATACCGTTTCGTCGCGACTGCCCTGAAACAGGTCGTGTTTGCCGAGCCGGACAACACCGCCGCCAAGAATATGCTGGCCGATACCTACGAGCAGCTGGGCTACCAGGCCGAATCCGGTCCGTGGCGCGGCGTGTATCTGCAGGGCGCCTATGAACTGCGCAAGGGCGTACCGAAAGCCGGCGGCCTGAACTCCAGCAATGCCGATACCATCAAGGCCATGTCGCCGGATCTGCTCTTCGATTATCTGGCTGTTCGCATGAACGGTCCGAAAGCGGCCGGCAAGAAAATCGGCTTGAACGTCAACTTCACCGACCTGAAGGAGCAGCATGGCCTGCGCGTCGAAAATGCAGTGCTGAACCATGGCAAGCCGCTGGCCAATCCGGATGTCTCGATCAGTATGAGCAAGCAGACCCTGGATCAGATCCAGATCGGCGAAACCACGCTGGATAAAGCCATTGCCAGTGGCGACCTCAAGCTGACCGGTAACAAGGCAGCGCTGGACGAGTTCCTCAGCCTGCTCGACACCTTCCCGTTCTGGTTCAACATCGTCACCCCCTGAGACGGTGTTGACCCGGATAAAGCCCCTTCAACGTCTCTTGAAGGGGCTTTATTTTTCATTCGGCGGCAAGGGTAAAATTCCGGACTGTTGGGGAAAGACGAAAACTACCGCCTATGCTGTAATTGAACGAAACACGGAAGCAACCATGACCACAAAACATTCC
>JBEAYK010000195.1:0-4896 GCA_041159305.1 Pseudomonadota bacterium | reverse complement strand
ATTGCCGGGCAGGGAGGTCAGCGGCGAGGGCAGGCCGGCATCACGACAGGCGCGGTCGAGGATCAGCAGGTTGGTCAGGCCGTAATTTTCCAGCACATAGCAGACCGGACGGTCGACCTGGAACGGCGGCACCACCGGTTCGCGCGAAATCTCGATCCACGGGCGCAGGAACCAGGCAGCCAGCCGCAACCACAGCGGCGGCTTTTCGTAGTGGACGGGAAAGGGCAAGGTCGCTTGCTTGGCGTCAGGCATAGGGCGGGGCTCAGCGCGCGGCGAGCGTGGTTTGCAGCAGGGCGGCGGCCGAAGCGTCGTACCAATGGCCGTTGTGTTCAATCAAATCCATGGGGAATTCTACCCATTTTTGCCCCAAGGGGTAGCGGATGCGGACCTGGGCGGTATTGCCGGACTGGGCGATGACGGTGACCTGCAGGCGCTTTTGGCCGGCGTTCCAGTCCAGACCATAAATTAGACCTAACTCCTTCAAACCGGCGAGAAAATGCGCCAATTTGCTGTGAAATTGCGTGTAATCGAGGGAATTGTAGTCCTGGTAACTTTGAATGCCGGAATCGCGGGCAATGGCCACCATTTGGTTGAACGCGCGTTGGCGTAAGTCTTTGTCCTGCAACCATTCGGCCGGCATCTGTTCGATGATGGCCTTGACCAGAGCCTTGCCATGGGCCTTTTCGGAGACACTGAGCTGGCCATTGGTTTCAATCCAACCTTGCAGCAAAAGCGTCAAACTGCTCTGCATCAGCGGCCATTTGCTGTCAATTTCGCTTTTCAGCGGCTTAATCTTGGCGTTCAGATCGCGCTGCAGATGCGCTTCGGCGCGGGGCTCAATGAAGCGGGTCAGTAACTTATTGAAGGTTTCCTGCTCGCTGGCATCCAGTGCGACTTTCCGACGAATTGCGGTCCAATCCCGGGCCAGAGCCGCCTGCTGCTCGGGCGGCAGGGTCAAGCTGCGGTAGCGCAACATGTCCGGGCCCTGCAGGCTGTGCATGATGGCCTCGGCATCGGCTTTGGCCTGTTCGGCCTTGCCGGCATCCCAGGGCGCACGACAACCGGCCAGCATCAGCAGGCCAAGCAGGGCAATCCGGGAGAGATGTTTCAGCGGCACGGCAAATCCATTGCGGGGACAGGCTTCAAGCATAGCAAAGTTGCCGGAATCAGCTGTCAAAAAGCGCCGAAATCGCCTGCCGGTGGGCACTGGCCCGCGCCTGCTTTTCTTCTTCCTGGCCTTCCACCACCACGCCGTCGCGGTGCAGATCGGCTTCCGGCAGTTCGGCCAGAAACTGGCTGGGCAGCAGGTTGACCTGTTCGCCCCAGCGCTTGATCTCGGCACTGTGCGCCAGAATCAGGCGCTCTTTGGCGCGGGTGATACCGACATAGAACAGGCGGCGTTCTTCGGCCAGCTGACCTTCATCGAGACTGGCCTGATGCGGCAAGCTGCCCTGCTCGCAGCCGACGATGAACACGGTGCGGAACTCCAGACCTTTGGCCGAATGCAGACTCATCAGGCGCACCTGATTGCCCGGCTCGCCGCGGTCGGCATTCGAGAGCAGCGCCAGCTGCGCGGCCAGATCACCGGCCCCGGACGCACGGCGGTCGGCACCGAACCACTGCGCCAGCTCTTCGAGATTTTCCTTGCGGCGCAGGAACAGGGCTTCGTTTTTGGTTTCCACCCGCATCTGGTTGAGGATGCCGGAGTCGTTCGTTCACCACCGCGCGCACGATGTCGGCAGCCGGGGCTTTCTTGGCGTGTTCGCGCAAACGCGCGAGCAGGCCGACGAACTCGGCCAGGGCCGCGGCCGGGCGTGCCGACAGCGCGGTACGCATGCTGCTGTTCTGCGCCGCCAGCGCCATCGGAATATGCGCCTGCTGCGCCAGATGCGCGAGCTTTTCCAGACTGGTGGCGCCGATCTCGCGCTTGGGCGAAGTGACCGCACGCAGGAACGCGGCATCATCATCCGGATTGGCGATGCAGCGCAGCCAGGCCATCACGTCCTTCACTTCACCGCGTTCAAGCAGGGCGGTGCCGCCGGTGATGTGATACGGAATCTTCAGCAGCTGCAGTTCTTTTTCCAGCGGCCGCGACTGGTGGTTGCCGCGGAACAGGATGGCGAATTCGGAATAGGGCAGGCTGTGTGCCTGCACCAGATACTGGATTTCGGCAGCCACACGCTGCGCTTCGTGTTCGTTGTTCTTGCACGACCAGACCCGGATGCGCGCGCCCTCGCCGTGCTGGCACCAGAGCTGCTTCAGGTGCGCATGCGGATTGTTGGCGATGACGGCATTGGCGGCGCGCAGGATGCGCGCGCTGCAGCGGTAGTTCTGTTCGAGCTTGATGACCTTCAAGGCCGGATAATCGCGGCCGAGTTCATCCAGATTTTCCGGCTGGGCGCCGCGCCAGGCGTAAATGCTCTGGTCGTCGTCGCCGACGCAGGTGAACATGCCGCGGCCGCCGGCCAGGGCCTTGATCATGCGGTACTGGGCGCCATTGGTGTCCTGGCATTCGTCGACCAGCAAATAGCGGATCTTGGCCTGCCAGCGTGTGCGTACCTCACTATCGGCTTCCAATACCTGCAACGGCAGGCGAATCAAGTCGTCGAAGTCCACCGCGTTGAAGGCCTGCAGACGCGCCTGATAACGCGCGTACAGTTCGGCAATCTGGCGTTCGCGCACGGTGGCTGCGGTTTCGGCGGCCTGCTCGGGCGACAGCGCCAGATTCTTCACTTTCGAAATCCAGTTGTGTGCGGCGTACAGCGCATCCTTGTCGGCGCCGGCCGGCAACAATTCCTTCAGAATGCCTTGCTGGTCGTCGGTATCGAAAATGGAAAAGCCGCGGCGCAATCCGGCCAACTTGGCTTCGGCCTGCAGGAACTGCAGCCCGAGCGAATGGAAGGTGGTGACGGTGACCGCTTCAGCCGCGGTTTTGGAAATACGCTTGGCCACGCGCTCGCGCATTTCGCGTGCGGCCTTGTTGGTGAAGGTGATGGCGGCAATCTGTTCGGGCGGGAAGGTCTTGCTGTGAATCAAATGCGCGATCTTCTCGGTGATGACCTTGGTCTTGCCGCTGCCGGCACCGGCCAGCACCAGCAAGGGACCCTCGACATACGCCACCGCCGCTTGCTGCGGCGCATTCAATCCGGACATAAGTCGTTTAGCTGCGTAGACCGGTGCCGCGTTTCAGCAGCCACAGGCCGAGTGCGCCGAGCGCGACCACGAAGAACAGCATGACCGCATACGAGACCAGAATGTTGATGTCGGTGGCGTTCTCGCCGAGCAGGCCGTAGCGGAAGGCGTTGACCATGTAGAAAATCGGATTGGCCTGGGTCGCGGTCTGCGCCCATTCCGGCAGCACACGCACCGAATAGAACACGCCGCCCAGGTAGGTCAGCGGGGTCAGGATGAAGGTCGGCACGATGGCGATGTCGTCGAATTTCTTGGCGTATACCGCGTTGACGAAACCGGCCAGCGAGAAGATGGTGGCGCCGAGCAGAATGGTGCTGATCATGATCAGCGGATGCGGCACGCGCACATGGGTGAAGGCCATGCCGATGGCCAGCACGATCAGGCCGACCATCAGGCCGCGCAGCACGCCACCGGCCACATAACCGGCGAGGATGACGTGATTGGGCATCGGGCTGACCAGCAGTTCTTCCACATGCCGGCCGAACTTGGCGCCGAAGAAACTGGAGCTGATGTTGCCGTAGGCGTTCTGGATGACCGACATCATCACCAGACCGGGCACGATGAAATCCATGTAATCGAAGCCGCCCATGTCGCCGATGCGCGAACCGATCAGCTTGCCGAAGATCAGGAAGTACAGGGTCATGGTGATCGCCGGCGGCACCAGGGTCTGGCCCCAGATGCGCAGGATGCGCGCGACTTCGCGGCGGGCGATGGTTTTGAACGCGGTGAAGTTCGGATTGCTCATGCCGCGGGCTCCTTGGCGGTCAGGCGCACGAACAATTCTTCCAAGCGGTTGGTCTGGTTGCGCATCGAACGCACGGTGATGCCGGATTCGGCGAGCGCATCGAACAGAACATTCAAGGGCAGGTCGCGCGGTTTTTCCACCACCAGGGTGTGGCTGTCGGGAGATTGCAGGTCGACCTTTGGAATCTGTGGCAGCGTGGCGGGCAGCTCGCCGTTGATGTCGAGCACGAAGCCCTCCACATCCAGTTTGGCCAGCAGGGTTTTCATCGGGCCCTGTTCGATGATGGCGCCCTTATCGATGATGGCTAGATTGCGGCACAGACTTTCGGCCTCTTCCAGATAATGCGTGGTCAGAATCACCGTGGTGCCGGCGGCGTTGACGTCCTGCAGGGTCTTCCACATGCCGCGGCGGATTTCGATATCGACGCCGGCGGTGGGTTCGTCCAGAATCAGCAGCTTGGGTTCGGTCATCATGGCACGGGCGATCATCAGCCGGCGCTTCATGCCGCCCGACAGCGTACGGCTCATCACCTCGGCTTTTTCCCAGAGATGGGCGGCTTTCAGCTGCACTTCGGCGCGTTCCAGCGCCTGTGCGCGCGGCACCCCGTAAAAACCGGCGTAATTGACCAGGATGTCGATCGGTTTTTCGAACATGTTGAAGTTGATTTCCTGCGGCACCAGACCGATCTGGCGCATGGCCGCGGAACGGTCGGCCATCAGGTCGATGCCGAACACCGAGACCGTGCCGGAGCTGGCGTTGACCAGCGAGCTGACCACCCCGATCAGGGTCGATTTGCCGGCCCCGTTCGGGCCGAGCAGGGCGAAGAAATCACCGGGGGCAACGTCCAGTGAGACCCCCTTGAGGGCCATCACTCCGTTATCATAGGTCTTGTGCAAGGATGTAATGCTGAGCGCTGGCTGAGTCATGGTTGTTCCGACTTGGCGGGTCTTTCTCTTTCA
>JBEAYK010000194.1:0-3414 GCA_041159305.1 Pseudomonadota bacterium | reverse complement strand
AATCAATTCATATCCCATTTGCAGTGATTCTCAGACATTTTCTTATATGATTCAGTAGGATAATTGCCTAAAATAGAAGCATGCCCTTGATTAAGCGCTTAAATCTCCGCATTCTGGATCAGCCACGAAGCGCCAAGCATGCCATCTTGGTGTTGGCCGATTTGATGATCTTGCCGTTGATTATGCTGGCAGCCTATACCCTGCGCTTCAGTGCTTTCCCGAAGCCGCCCTACGACTTTCGCGAGTTGCTGTTGTCATCCTTGGTGCCGGTAGTGTCCTTGTATTTCGTCGGGTTTTACCGCTCGGTCATCCGCTACAGCGATAATCGAATGGTGCGCGATGCCTGCATAGGCATGCTCATCGCGGTAGCGTTTCTGTACATGCAGGCCTATCTGGATGAATTACATGTTACGCCGCGCTCCATCTTCATCATCTTCGGCGGATTGAGCGTCATTTACCTGATTGGTAGCCGTCTTTTGGCGGCAGGCTTCCTGAACTGGAGCGCTGGACTCGGCCAGGAACAGCAGCCTCTGGTGATCTTCGGGGCGGGTTCCGCCGGTATGCAGTCCTATCTGACTCTGCAGTCCAGCCCGGGTTACCAGCCGGTGGCTTTCATTGATGATTCGGCCTCCTTGCAAGGGCAGCTGGTGTATGGACTGCCCGTCTACAGCCGCAAGCAGTTCAGCGGCTGGCTGAACAAACACCCCAATATCAAAACGGTATTGTTGGCCATGCCCTCGATCAGCGAGGATCAGCGTCGGGAAGTACTGCAATTCATTCAGCCCTTGGGCTTGGCGATTAAAACTCTGCCCAGCCTTTCCGATCTGCTCTCGGGCAAGGCCCGGCTCAGCGATATCCGTGACATCCAAGTGACCGACTTGTTGGGGCGGGGTTCGGTCAGTGCCCAAAGCGATTTGCTGCAAGGCGCGGTGACCGGCAAGACGGTACTGGTCACCGGTGCTGGCGGTTCCATCGGCGCCGAGTTATGCCGACAGATTCTGCGTCTGAATCCGGCGCGGATTATCGTTCTTGATAACAGCGAATATGCCCTTTACCGGATTGATCTGGAGCTCCGTCGCATCATTGAAAATGCGGGGACGGAAATCATCCCGGTATTGGCGTCGGTTCTCGATTGGGCTTCTGTCGCCCGAATATTCAGCCATTATTCGCCCCAGACCGTGTTTCATGCGGCGGCCTACAAACATGTGCCCTTGGTGGAGGCTAATATCAGTCCCGGTGTGCGCAATAACACCCTGGGCACGTGGCTGGTGGCCGAGCAGGCCAAACTGGCCAAGGTCGAACGCTTCATTCTGGTGTCCACCGACAAAGCGGTACGACCGACCAATGTCATGGGCGCCAGCAAACGCATGGCTGAACTGGTGCTGCAGGCGCTCAGTCGGCAGTCGCCGGATACCATTTTCAGTATGGTGCGCTTCGGTAACGTGCTCGACTCCTCTGGCTCGGTGGTGCCACGCTTCCGACGGCAGATTTCCGCCGGCGGCCCGGTCACCGTCACGCATCCGGAAATCACCCGTTACTTCATGACCATTCCTGAAGCCGCCGCTTTGGTCATTCAAGCCGGCAGTATGGCCATGGGCGGCGAAGTGTATCTACTGGATATGGGTGAGCCGGTCAAAATCGACCAACTGGCCCGCACCATGATTCAGCTGATGGGACGCACCGTGCGTGATGCTGACGGTAACGGCGATATCGCCATCGAGTATGTCGGTCTGCGTCCCGGCGAGAAACTGTTCGAGGAATTGCTGATCGACGGAACTGCCGATGCCACGCCGCATCCGAAGATTTTCACGGCCCGTGAATCCATGATGGATTGGGCCGAGATTGAACGTGAACTACACATTCTGGCCAAGGCCTGCAATGAGTTGGATGTCGCCAGCATCCGTGAGGTGCTCAAGCGCTGTGTCGCGGGTTATAACCCGGAAGTCCGGCAGGTCGATCCTTTCAGCTAACAAAAAGCCCCCGTTTCCGGGGGCTTTTTACATCCTATCCAACCCTTGCGTGGGCTGGCTTACTTCTTCTGACCGTCCTTGAAGCCTTCCTCATAGCCTTTGGAAAACGCCGACTCGTAACGCGAGTCGTAGCTGTCTTCGTGGCGCTGGTAGGCGTTCTTGGCGCCGGATTTGGCGTCGTCTTTACCGGCGGCAAAACCTTCTTTGTAGTACACGCAGGCGGTCTTATCCATCGAGGCCGGGCAGGCCGGGGCATCGGCCAGAACCGATCCGGCCATGAACAGGCTGGCAAGGGCGAGGGCGAATACACGCGATTTCATGAGCTTCTCCAATGCGGACAAATGTCCGTGCCATAAGCATAGCAAGTTCCGTCCCTGCCGCAAGCCGGGGGCTGAATGCCGGATTAATCCCCCCGGCCTGCCGATTTCCTCTAAAATGGCCGGAATCCCCTGAAAATCAAGCGCATGAAGCCCTTATCCCATCTTGACCGGCTGGAAGCGGAAAGCCTGCACATCTTCCGCGAAGTCGCCTCCGAGTTCAGCAATCCGGTCATGCTGTATTCCATCGGCAAGGACAGCGCCGTGCTCCTGCACCTGTTGGCCAAGGCCTTCTATCCGGCCAAGCCGCCGATTCCGCTGCTGCATGTGGACACCACCTGGAAATTCCGCGACATGTACGCCTTCCGCGAAACGGTGCCGGAGCGTTACGGCGTCAGTCTGAAGGTGCACATCAACCCCGAAGGCGTGGCGCAGAACGTCAACCCGTTCACGCACGGCGCCACCGTGCACACCGACATCATGAAAACCCAGGGCCTGAAGCAGGCGCTGGATGCCGGCCAGTACGATGCCGCCATCGGCGGCGCCCGCCGCGACGAAGAAAAATCGCGGGCCAAGGAACGCGTGTTCTCGTTCCGCAATGCCGAACACCGCTGGGACCCGAAAGCGCAACGCCCCGAACTGTGGGATGTCTACAACACCCGCATCCGCAAGGGCGAGAGCGTACGCGTGTTTCCGTTGTCGAACTGGACCGAACTCGACATCTGGCTGTACATCTTCCGCGAGAACATTCCGGTGGTGCCGCTGTTGGTGCCGCTGTATTTCGCGCAGGAGCGTCCGGTGGTGGAACGCGACGGCGGCCTGATCATGGTTGACGACGATCGCATGCCGCTGCATCTCGGTGAAGTGCCGATGATGAAGAAAGTGCGTTTCCGCACCCTGGGCTGTTATCCGCTGACCGGCGCGATTGAATCCGAGGCTTCCGATCTGGAAGCCATCATCGCCGAGATGCTGGTGGCGCGAACCTCTGAACGCCAAGGTCGGATGATCGATCACGATCAGTCGGCCTCGATGGAGAAGAAGAAGCAGGAGGGCTATTTCTGATGGCCACCGATATCCGCGCCTACCTGCAGCAGCACGAAACCAAATCCCTACTGCGCTTCATCACC
>JBEAYK010000193.1:0-3723 GCA_041159305.1 Pseudomonadota bacterium | reverse complement strand
TTGCATGGAACTGATGACCACGCATCGTATTCGACATCTTCCGGTCCTTGATGGCTCCGCGCTTGCCGGAATGGTTTCGATTGGTGATCTGCTCAAGACCCAATTGGCGCTTCGTCAACGCGAAATCGAACAGCTGCAGCAATACATCTCAGGCTGAGCTTTTGACCACCAGCAAGGTGATGGCGGCGAAGTGGCTGGCACTGCCGGCCAGCACGAAAGCGTGCCAGATGGCGTGGTTGTGCCGAATGCGGTCCATCAGATAGAAGATGGTACCGAAGCTGTAGAACAGACCGCCGATACCCAGCCAGACCAGCTCGGCGGTGCCGACATTGCGCATCATCGGCCCGATCGCGAACACCACCATCCAGCCCATGGCCAGATACATCAAGGTCGAGACCAGCTCGAAGCGGCCGGTGAAGAACAGTTTGAAGATGATTCCCGCCAAAGCAATGCTCCAGCTGATGCCGAACAGCCACCAGCCGCCGTCATCGCGCAGTGCGATCAGGGTGAACGGTGTATAGCTGCCGGCGATCAGCACATAGATCATGCAGTGATCGAGGATTTTGTAACGCTTCTTGGCCACCGGGTCGTGGGTGGAATGGTAAAGCGTCGACGCGCCGTAAAGACCGATCAGCGACAGGCTGAAGATGATGGCGCTGGCAATCTGCCAGCCGTTGCCGTATATCACGGCCAGTGTGGTCAGCACGATGCCGCCGACCACGCTCAGGAACGCCCCGAGACCGTGGGTGACGGCGTTATAGAACTCGGCGCGCAGATGGTGTTCAGTGTGCATCGCTCATCCTAACGCGGTTTGATTGGAGTATGTGCTCAATCGATGCCGACGGCGTGCGCATGTTCGCGCGTGGCGAGGAATTCGATGTCCGGCCAGCGCTCTTCGGTCAGCTGCAGATTGACCCGGCTCGGCGCGATGTAAACCAGTTGCCCGGCGGCATCGATGGCCAGGTTCTGCGCGGCCTTTTCACGGAACTCTTCGAGCTTGCGGGCATCCTTGCAGCGGATCCAGCGCGCGGTGCTGATCGAAATCGGTTCGAAACTGGCATCCACCGAGTATTCATCCTTCAGGCGGTAGGCGACCACGTCGAACTGCAGGGTGCCGACCGCGCCGAGAATGAGGTCGTTCGACATCAAGGGCCGGAAGAACTGGGTGGCGCCTTCCTCGGAAAGCTGGGCCAGGCCTTTCTGCAGCTGCTTGAGTTTGAGCGGATCGCGCAGACGCGCGCGCCGGAACAGCTCGGGTGCGAAGTTGGGGATGCCGGTGAAACTCATCGCCTCGCCGGCGGTGAAGGTATCGCCGATGGAAATGGTGCCGTGGTTATGCAGGCCGATGACATCGCCCGGATAGGCGGTTTCGACATGTTCGCGGTCGGAGGCCATGAAGGTGAGAGCGTTCGCCAGTTTGGCTTCCTTGCCGCTGCGCACGTGGAATGCCTTCATGCCGGCATCGAAACGCCCCGAGCAGACGCGCAGGAAGGCGACGCGGTCGCGGTGCTGCGGATCCATGTTGGCCTGGATCTTGAATACGAAGCCGGAGAAGGCTTCTTCCTGCGGCGATACTTCGCGCACGGTGGTGGCGCGCGGTTTCGGCGCAGGCGCATGCTCGACAAAGAAATCGAGCAGCAGCTGCACGCCGAAATTATTGACGGCCGAGCCGAAGAATACCGGGGTCTGCTGTCCGGCCAGGTATTTTTCCTTGTCGAACGGATGCGAAGCACCTTCGACCAGCTCCAGCTCATCGCGCAGTTCGGCCAGCATCGGCGCACCGATGCGTTCGAGCAGGCCCGGATCATCAAGCGAGGCGAAGATGGTGGAATCCTGGCGGGTGAAGTTGCGCCCGGGTTCGAACAGGTGCACTTCGCCACTGAGCAGATGGACCACGCCTTTCAGACGCTGGCCCATGCCGATCGGCCAAATCACCGGCGCGCACTGGATGCCCAGCACCGATTCGACTTCATCGAGCAGTTCGATCGGCGAGCGGCCCTCACGGTCGAGTTTGTTGATGAAGGTCATGATCGGCGTATCGCGCAGTCGGCAGACCTCCATCAGCTTGATGGTCCGTTCTTCCACGCCCTTGGCGACGTCGATCACCATCAAGGCCGAGTCGACCGCCGTCAGCACACGGTAGGTGTCTTCACCGAAGTCGGCGTGGCCGGGGGTATCGAGCAGGTTGACGATGCGATCTTCATAGGGAAACTGCATGACCGATGAGGTCACCGAAATGCCACGTTCCTTTTCCAGCGCCATCCAGTCCGAGGTGGCGTGGCGGCCGGCCTTGCGGCCTTTGACCGAGCCGGCCATCTGGATGGCACCGCCGAACAGCAGCAGTTTTTCGGTCAGCGTGGTTTTGCCGGCATCGGGGTGCGAGACGATTGCAAAGGTGCGGCGCCGGGCCGTTTGCAGGGCGTGTTCGGTGGTCATGGGGTCGGTTCGGAAAATCGTTGGTCAATTATAGCATTGCGCATACGGGCTTCCGGCCCCGTGAGAAGCCGCGTTCAGGGTTCAACCAGGACGCTGCCATCGGCGGCGCGCATGCGGAAGGGTACCGACTGCAGTTGCATGCCGGTATTGATCTGGACCGCGAAATGCAAGTGCGGACCGTGCGAGTAGCCGCTGTTGCCGCTCTGGGCGATGACCGCGCCGGCCGGCAGCCATTGTCCGGGCTTGACCGTCACGCTGTCCTGAAGCAGGTGGCCGTAGACGGCCATGCTGCCGTCCTCATGCACGATGCGCACGATATTGGCATTGTCCAGGTCCGAACGGCGGGCACCACCCCGGTCCGGATGGCCATCGCTGATTTCCATCACCACGCCAGCGCGCGCGGCTTTGACCGGCGTTCCCATCAGCAACGCGAAATCGACGGCATAGGCGTTCAGCGCATCGCCATGGCTGGCTTGGCCATGGAAACCCTGGCTGATCCGCCAATCGGCGTACTCACTGAACGGTTTCCGGTAATCCAGGAGTCGCGAAGCGGATGGCCGGCCGGGCACGGCCTGTAATTCCAGATCGGAGAGGCTGTCGGGCGGAAGCCCCGACAAGGTGAACACGCCGGGGCCATCCAGTATCTGCTCGGCCAGCAATGTGCCGCTGCGTCGGTGGCGTAAGTATCTGCTCGGCCAGCAATGTGCCGTTGCGGCGCTGGCGTAGTTGAACCTGTACCGGTCCGAACAGTTCAGTCTCGACGCTGACCGTGTTTTCGAGGGTTTGCCGGTTGACCACCAGACGCGTGTGCGCGCCGGCCGGTGCGGCCGCAAGGATCAGAAGCAGGCACAACGCCATCAAGCGCATTCAGTCCGCCTGTTGGAAGTAATCGTTGATGGGTTGCGGTTTATGGATGCCGTAGCCCTGGACTTTATCGACACCCAGTTCGCGCAGCTGGGTGATCATTGCTTCCGATTCGCAATGCTCGGCAACGGTTATTTTATTCAGCACATGCGCGATATAGGTGATGGAGTGGATGACGGCTTTCGAGAGATCCGAGGTTTCCAGGTCGCGCACGAAACTGCCGTCGATCTTGAACATGTCGACATCGAGGTCCTGCAGGTATTTGAAGGAGCAGAAGCCGGTGCCGAAATCATCCAAAGCGAACCGGCAGCCAATGCGGCGCAGATCGGCAATCAGCGCCTGCGCCCGCGACAGATCGAGCATGGCACTGGTTTCGGTGATTTCGAAGATGATCTTGTAGGCCGGAAAGCGTGATTTATTGAG
>JBEAYK010000192.1:0-5892 GCA_041159305.1 Pseudomonadota bacterium | reverse complement strand
CAAGGCGCTGCTGTCACGGCAGGCCACCAAGGATGGATGCGCGGCGGCATGGCCGAGCACCAAGGCCTGCAGAAAAAACTCGATATCGGTCAGGCCACCGGGTCCGTGCTTGAGAAACGTTCCTCACGGCTGCGGTCGAGCTCGGCCCGCATGCGTTGTCGCATGGCAGTGATTTCTGCATTTAACTGCTTTTGATCGCGAGACGCGCAAAGGATGTCGGCGCGTAGCGCTTCGAAGGCCGAAACCAGTGTGGCGTCGCCGGCGACTGCGCGGGCACGCACCAAGGCCTGCAACTCCCAGACCCACGCCCGCTGCTTTTGGTAGGCCGCGAAACTGTCTAGGGTGCTGACCAGCAAACCCTTGGCGCCGTCGGGGCGCAACCGGATGTCGGCTTCGTAGAGGCTTCCGGCCGAGGTCGTCAAATCCAGCAACGCGATCAGCTTCTGGGCCTGCCGCAGAAAATAGCGCGAAGCATCCAGACTCCGGGTGCCGTCACTGGCTTGAACCGGACCGACCTGATTGAGGAAAACCAGATCGAGATCCGAATTGAATGACAGGCCGGAAGCCCCCAGACTGCCGTATCCGATGACGGCAAAAGCAGAATCCGGAACCGTACCGTGCTGCCGGTTGAGCTCGGCTGCAGCAATCCGCTGGCAATGCACCAGCACCTGTTCGGCAAGCTGGGTGAGCAGACGGCTGGCTTGGGTGGCGGCCATACCGTGAAAAAGGAAATGGTAGGCGATCTTGAACCCGAGGCTGAGTTTGGATTCATTCAGCGCAAGCAGTGCGGCTTCGGCATCTTCGGCATGCCCGGCCAGCCGGGCATCAATCTGTGCCGGCAGGGTGTCGGAATCGAATCCCCGCGCAATGATGCGGCTGTCCAACAGTTCATCCAGCAATAGAGGATGCTCGATCAATAGCTGCGTCATCCACAGACTTTCATCGAATACATCCACCACACGCTGGAGGGCATTCGGCTGCTCATCAAGCAGGGCGATGTAACTGCTGCGCTTCAGCGTTGCCTGCAGAAAGCTGATGGCATGGGCAAGACAGTCATCCGGACGGCGCGCCTTGCTGCAGGCGAGGGTCAAGGCTGTTGCAACGCGCTGCAATCGCTGTTTCGAGCGATCCGCCAGCGCCTGTGCGGCGGCGCTTTCAAACAATGCGCTGATGCGCTCGGCATGCCGTACGGCATCGGTAAACCCCATCGCCTGCAGGTTATCATCACCCCCGGCGTCGGCCGACTGCGTCGCCGGCCCGCCGAGCAATCCGGAAAACAATTGTTCCACTGCAGATCGGTGCCGTTCCAAATCGGCAATCAATGCGGGTGTATCGGCGTAGCCCAAGCCCGAAGCCAGCCGCCATTGGATTTCGACCAGCTCCGGAAGTCGATGTACCTGCGCGTCCGCCAGCATCTGCACGCGGTTTTCAAGACGTCTGAGGAACAGGTAGGCCTCATGCAGAACGGTCGCGGCCTGTGCATCAAGCAATCCGGCATCGCGCAGACGCATCAGGCCGTCCTGCAGACCCCGCACCTGCAATTCCGGATGGCGACCGCCGTAGATGATCTGCAGCGCCTGCACGTAAAATTCGATTTCACGGATACCGCCCGGCCCGAGCTTGAGATCATCGCGTTTGTCGCGACGCTGCACTTCAGCCTCGATTTTCGCCTTCATGTCGCGCAACCCATCGATGGCGGTGAAATCGAGATAGCGCCGGTACACGAACGGGCGCAGCATCTCGAGCAGGCGCCAGCCGGTGGCGGCATCGCCGGCAACCGGACGCGCCTTCAGCCAGGCATAGCGCTCCCAGTCACGCCCTGAACTCTGGAAATATTGCTCCATGGCATTGAAGGACAGCAGCAAGCGGCCACTGGCGCCGAAAGGACGCAGGCGCAGATCAACCCGGTGGCAGAAACCATCGGCGGTGACATCATCAAGCAGATTGGCCAGTCGTTGTCCGAGCCGGGTGCTTCATCGTGAGAGAGCGGCAGGATGAAGTTCTCGCTGAAGGCATACACCAGATCGACATCGGACGAAAAGTTCAGCTCGCCGCCGCCGAGCTTGCCCAGACCGAGCACGGTCATATGCTGTTCCACGCCGTGCTCGTCACGGACCGTGCCGTGACTCTGGCGCAACACCCTGTCTATGGCCTTGAACCCGGCTTGCAGGGCCTGCTCGGCAATCCAGGTACTGCCGGCAAGTGTCTGCGCCACGCTGTCGATGCCAAGCACATCCCGCCAGATTAATTTCAATGATTGGGCGCGACGCCAGCGGCGAATCAAGCCAGGCCATTCGGCATCCTGGCCGTCGGGAAGTTGCAAGGCCTGCAAAGGCTCATCAAGCCTGCCCAACAGATCGGGTTGCTGGACCAACACCTCGATGGCAAAATCCGACACTTCGGCAAGACGCGCGAGCGCCTCGGACGATGGGGCATTGCGGGGGTGATCGGCCAACAGTCCGGCCAGAACCGGCGGCAAGCCCTTATAGGACAAACGCCACCGCCATCCAAAGGAACAGGCCGATGCAGATCATATCGGACAAGCCCGACAGCACCAGATTGGCGGCCATGGCCGGATTGATGCCGAGCTTGCGGAGCAGCAGGGGCATGGCAGCACCGAGCAAACCGGCGACCATGCAGCTGAGCGGACCATGCAGCTGAGCGCCATCGCGGTCGCAACCAACACCGCCATCTGCAAGGGATCACCCTGCTCCGGATGGCGCGAGGCGATGATGAACATGCCGACCCCTGCCAGAATTCCGGTCAGCACGCCGTTGACCAGACCGAGCCAGGTTTCCTTGATGACCTGACGTTTCACCGGCCGTGCAGGATTGGAAAGACTCAGACCACGCAGGGTACAGGCCAGAGACTGCGCGCCGATGGTGCGGCATAGCCCCGCCAGTACCGGAAGGAAAATCGCCAACAACGTGGCTTTGGCGATATCGTCCTGGAAGCGCCCGACAATGGCACCGACCACGAACAGCATGAACAGATGGATCTGCAGCCAAGGCTGCCGGAACTGGAATTTGCGCCACCACGGCGATGCCCACTGTTCGTCATGGTCCACACCGACGAGGTAACCGGGTTGGCCCGACAGTTCGAAGGCCTGCTGCTGATGCAGCCGGTGCGTGTGCACCTGGCCGAGCAGGACATTCTCGCTGTCGCAAACCGGATAGGTCAGTGGTGGCTGCAGGGACAGGCGTGACAGGGCATCGTTCAACGGCCATTCGGGACGAAGGCTGCACGGCTCGCGCTGCATGATCTGGTCGAGCGTTTGCCCGCGCTCGGCGAACAGCAATTCACGGAAGGCCACGATGCCGAGCAGACGGTTATCGGGATCGACCACGTAAACCTGATTCAATTCGCGCTGCGGCATCAGTTCGCGCAGCAGATCGACCGCCATCGCCACCGAAGTGCCTTTGCGGAAGGCCGCAATCGGCTCTTCCAGCTGATTGCCCACGGTGCCTGGCGCGTAGTGCTCGGCACGCAACCAGGCCGCGCCGGTTTGGCAGGCCGTCATGATCGATTCGCGCACATCCTCCGGCAACGCCAACAGGATGGCCATGGCCCGCGCCGGCGGCAAATCACTGAGTTGCTGCGCGGCCAGATTCGGGTGCTCGAGATCGAGCAAGCCGGCGGCCGTACGCGCATCCAAAGCCAATAGGCGGGAACTGAACAGTTCGTCTTGGCGGACCACGGCGCTTCCTCAAAGGGTTTGCCATAGATTAACGCAGTTGTCCGGCAATGCCTACGGCACGTACACCGGTTCGGTGATGACATAACCGCGCGCCTGCAGACGGTCGAGCAGTCCGCCGGGTTTGATCAACTCGGCGATATTGACCACCGCGACGCTGGAACGGTTCTTCGCGGCGGCGGCATCCACCGCCTGCAGCCAGGCATTCAACGCGCGCTGCTGCACATCGCCCAAACCGGCGCTCTGGCCGATGCCGGAACCGACCAGGGCATCGATGCAGGCCCCGGAGAAATCGGTCTGCGCGATGCGCCGGTAACCGGCGATATCGCCGACCGCCCACAGCCGGCCGCGTTCGGCCATGAACTGCACATCACGCTCGATGCTGTCCAGAGTTTTCTCGAAACAGGCGACATCGCTGAGTGCGCGCTTGTTGAACTCCTTGATGAATTTTTTCGGATCACCGATGTCCACGGTGATTTCCGGGCGCGTCACCGGCACATCGGCTTTCTTGGCCAGATCCTTGGCCTCCGGCCAGACGATGCCTTCATTGCTCAATCCGGCCTTGCGGATGGCCTTTTCATACAATTCCTGCGCAGCGAAAATCGGACGCCAGCTTTCGATGTCCTTGTCGTTGCCGATGTATTTCTGCTTCATCACCAGCCAACGCCGGTAGGTTTCCGGCGGCAGGATTTCCTGCAGCGTCCGGCCATCGGGGTTTTTGCGCGCTTTCAGCAGGGACGGCACCAGACCGATCTTGGCGAAGAAGCCGAGTTTGCTATCGAGTTTCACCGACGGACCGCCGATCAAGGCCTGCGATTCGGCCAGACGGCGTTCCAGCTTGATGGTTTCCCATTCCATACCCTTGGGCACCGGCCGGATCGAGGCCAGAATCCACACGGTGTTGCCGCCTTTGCTGGCCTGCCAGAACCCGGGCCCGGGCAAGACGCCTTTGACCTCGACGGTATTGGCCACCACCACGGGCGGCGTGGCCGGAGCGTCCTGCGACAGGACCGGTGCGGCGCTGATGGACAGCAACAGGGGAAGCAAGATGAGACGCATGGCGTTTCCGGAAAGGCAATGATGCATTCTATGACAGGTTGATGTGAAGAATGTTGCAATGAAAAACCCCGCTCGGAAGCGGGGTTTTTCGTTGGCTTACGATAGGGGCCGGATCAGAAATCCATGCCGCCCATACCGCCCATGCCGCCTTGCGGCATCATCGGCTCGTCTTTCTTCGGCGCTTCGGCCACCATCGCTTCGGTGGTGATCATCAGGCCGGCGATCGAACTGGCGTTCTGCAGTGCGGTGCGGGTGACTTTGGTCGGATCCAGGATGCCCATGGCGACCATGTCGCCGTATTCACCGCTGGCGGCGTTGTAACCGAAGTTGCCGGTACCTTCCTTGACCTTGTTCAGCACCACCGACGGCTCTTCGCCGCAGTTGGTGACGATTTCGCGCAACGGCGCTTCCATGGCGCGCAGGGCCAGGGCGATGCCGACGTTCTGGTCGTCATTGATCCCTTTCAGGGTGCCAATGTTGGTCAGCGCGCGAATCAGGGCGACGCCGCCGCCCGGAACGATGCCTTCCTCGACCGCGGCACGGGTGGCGTGCAGGGCGTCTTCGACGCGGGCTTTCTTTTCCTTCATTTCCACTTCGGTCGCGGCACCGACTTTGATCACCGCCACGCCGCCGGCCAGCTTGGCCACGCGTTCCTGCAGTTTTTCACGGTCGTAGTCGGACGAGGTTTCTTCGACCTGGGCCTTGATCTGCTTGACGCGGGCCTGGATGCCTTCGGCTTCGCCGGCACCGTCGATGATGGTGGTGTTTTCCTTGGAGACCTGGATTTTCTTGGCGCGGCCCAGATCCTTGATGGTGGCCTTGTCGAGCGACAGACCGACTTCTTCGGAAATCACGGTACCGCCGGTCAGGATGGCCATGTCTTCCAGCATCGCTTTGCGGCGGTCGCCGAAGCCCGGGGCTTTGACGGCGCAGACCTTGACGATGCCGCGGATGGTGTTGACCACCAGCGTGGCCAGGGCTTCGCCTTCCACTTCCTCGGCCACGATCAGCAGCGGCTTGCCGGCTTTGGCAACGGCTTCCAGCACCGGCAGCAGATCGCGCACATTGGAGATTTTCTTGTCGTACAGCAGGATGAACGGATCATCCAGTTCGGCCGACATCGACTGTTGGTTGTTGAC
>JBEAYK010000191.1:0-3272 GCA_041159305.1 Pseudomonadota bacterium | reverse complement strand
CCACGCAGGGTTTTGTGCGTGGTCGAGGTCACCACATCGGCGTGCGGCACCGGGTTCGGGTACACACCGGCGGCCACTAGGCCGGCCACGTGCGCCATGTCCACGAAGAAGTAGGCGCCGACCGATTTGGCGATTTCCGCCAGACGCGCCCAATCGACAATCTGCGAATACGCGGAGAAACCGCCGATCAGCATTTTCGGTTGATGTTCGGTGGCAAGGCGCTGCACTTCGTCATAATCAATCAGGCCGTTTTCATCCACGCCGTACTGCACGGCGTTGTAGATCTTGCCGGAGAAGTTCACTTTCGCACCGTGGGTCAAATGGCCACCGTGGGCCAGGCTCATGCCCAGCACGGTATCGCCCGGATTCAGCAGCGCCATGTACACCGCGATGTTGGCCGAAGAGCCCGAGTGCGGCTGCACGTTGGCGTAATCGGCACCGAACAGCTGCTTGGCGCGTTCGATGGCCAAGGCCTCGGCCACATCAACGAACTCACAGCCGCCGTAGTAGCGCTTGCCCGGATAGCCTTCGGCGTACTTGTTGGTCAGTACCGAGCCCTGGGCCTCCAGCACGCGCGGGCTGGTGTAGTTCTCCGAAGCAATCAGCTCGACATGGTCTTCCTGGCGCTGGCGCTCATCGGCGATGGCTTTAGCGAGTTCAGCGTCATACTGGGCAATGGTCTGGCTGCGGGCGAACATGGGGAAGCCTCGGGGTCGGGGGGAGGTTTAAATTGTAGCTTGCACGCGCCCCAAGAGCCAGCCGAAACTGGCGGAAAACCCCTGAATAAGGGATAATTGGCGCCAATTCACCGCAAGATATCGGGCTTGGCCCAGGAATCCCCATGCAATACATTTACACCATGATCGGCGTCTCCAAGACCGTGCCGCCGAAGCGCGAAATCATCAAAGACATCTCGCTCAGTTTCTTCCCGGGCGCCAAGATCGGCCTGCTCGGCCTGAACGGCGCCGGTAAATCGACCGTGCTGCGCATCATGGCCGGCGTGGACACCGATTTCACCGGCGAAGCCCGCCCGCAGCCCGGCATCAAGGTCGGCTACTTGGAGCAAGAACCGCGCCTGAACCCGGAACACACCGTGCGCCAAGCCGTGGAAGAAGGCGTGGGCGAACTGCTGCATGCCCAGGCCGAACTCGACGCCGTGTACGCGGCCTATGCCGAAGAAGACGCCGATTTCGACAAACTGGCCGCCAAACAGCAGCGCCTGGAAGCCATTCTGGCCAGCGGCGATGCCGACACCTTGGAGCAGCAACTGGAAATCGCCGCCGATGCCCTGCGCATTCCGGCCTGGGATGCCATCTGCGGCAAACTCTCCGGCGGTGAAAAACGCCGTGTGGCCCTGTGCCGTCTGCTGCTCTCCAAGCCCGACATGCTGCTGCTCGACGAACCGACCAACCACTTGGACGCCGAATCGGTGGAGTGGCTGGAACAGTTCCTGGCGCGCTACACCGGCACCGTGGTGGCCGTCACCCACGACCGTTACTTCCTGGAAAACGTGGCCGAATGGATCCTCGAACTCGACCGTGGCCGCGGCATTCCGTGGAAAGGCAACTACACCGCGTGGCTGGAGCAGAAAGGCGACCGCCTGAAGCGCGAAGAATCGGCCGAGTCGGCCCGCCAGAAAGCGCTGGCCAAGGAATTGATCTGGGTGCGCAGCAACGCCAAGGGCGGCCGCAGCAAGGGCAAGGCCCGTCTGGCCCGCTTCGAGGAGCTGAACTCGCAGGAATACCAGAAGCGCAACGAAACCAACGAGATCTTCATTCCGCCGGGCGAACGCCTGGGTGATCGCGTCATTGAATTCAAGAACGTGTCGAAATCCTTCGGCGACCGCCTGCTGATCGACGACCTCAGCTTCCAGGTGCCGCCGGGCGCCATCGTCGGCATCATCGGCCCGAACGGCGCCGGTAAATCGACCTTCTTCAAGATGATCACCGGCCAGGAAAAACCGGACAAGGGCGAAGTCAACATCGGCCATACGGTGAAGATTGCCTACGTGGACCAGAGCCGCGATTCGCTGCAGGCCGACCAGAACGTGTGGCAGGCGGTGTCCGGCGGTTCCGACATCATCACCATCGGCAAAACCGAAATCCAGTCGCGCGCTTACATCGGCCGCTTCAACTTCAAGGGCTCGGACCAGCAGAAACTGGTCGGTACGCTCTCGGGCGGTGAACGCGGCCGCTTGCACATGGCGCAGACCCTGCTGCAGGGCGGCAACGTGCTGCTGCTCGACGAACCGTCCAACGACCTGGACATCGAAACACTGCGCGCCCTGGAAGACGCCATCCTGGAATTCCCCGGCTGCGCGATGATCATCTCGCACGACCGTTGGTTCCTGGACCGCATCGCCACCCACATCCTCGCCTTCGAAGGCGATTCGCATGTGGAATTCTTCCCCGGCAACTACAAGGAATACGAGGAAGACAAGAAGCGCCGCCTGGGCGATGCCGGTGCGCAGCCGCACCGCCTGCGTTACAAGGCCCTGAAATAAGATGTCGTTCATCGGGCGCATCAACGCCGCACAGCAGGCCAATAACAGCCTGCTGTGCGTGGGTTGGGATCCGGAACTGGAGAAATTCCCGGCCCACCTGCACAACGCACCCGATGCTCTGTTCGACTTCTTCAAAGCCATCGTTGATGCCACCGCCGATCTGGTGTGCTGCTACAAGCCGCAGATCGCGCACTTCGCAGCGCTGGGTGCGGAAGATGCCTTATTGCGCCTGATTCAATACACGCAAGCCACCTACCCCACCATTCCGGTCATCCTTGATGCCAAACGCGGTGATATCGGTTCCACCGCCGAGAAATACGCCGTGGAAGCCTTCGGCCGCTACGGCGCCGATGCGGTCACGCTTAATCCGTATCTGGGCCGCGATTCCATCGAGCCGTTCCTGAAGCACGCCGACAAGGGCGTGATTCTGCTGTGCCGCACCTCCAACCCCGGTGCGAAAGACCTGCAAGACCTCGACTGCTCCGGCAAGCCGCTGTATCAGCGCGTGGCCGAAACCATCGCCCGCGACTGGAACGGCAACAATAACTGCCTGCTGGTGGTGGGTGCCACCTGGCCGCAGCAGTTGGCCGAAGTGCGCGCCATTGTGGGTGATATGCCCTTCCTGGTGCCCGGTGTGGGCGCACAGGGCGGCGATGTGCAGCAGATCATCCAAAACGGGCGCGGCAAAGCGTCCGATGCGCTGATCATCAGCTCCTCGCGGGCCATTCTGTATGCCGGCAACGGCACCGATTTTGCCGAAGCTGCTAGG
>JBEAYK010000190.1:0-3283 GCA_041159305.1 Pseudomonadota bacterium | reverse complement strand
CCAGATGATGAGACCATCAATAACGGTGCCACGATGGCTTTATATGCAGCCCTCGGCGCTGAAGTCACACTGGTTACTTGTACACGTGGTGAAGAAGGCGAAGTGCTTGTTCCAGATCTTGCACACTTAGCTGCACATGCAACTGATTCACTCGGTGATCATCGCGTTGAAGAACTGCTCGGAGCGCAGGTAAAGCACGCGCATGCCCGGATTGTGGGCGCGCATGAAATTGCCGGCGGCATACATTAAGTGGGTTTTACCAAGGCCCGTGCTTCCGTAGAGCAGCAGCGGATTGTAGGCCTTTCCCGGATTCTTGGCGACCTGAAGGGCCATGGCATGGCCCATTTGGTTGCATTTACCGACCACGAAATTATCGAACGTGTAATGGCCGTCGACATTGCCCTGAAAATCGGCCTCGGCGGCCTTTTTGGCAACGGTTTTGACCGGAGCGGCCGCTTTCGAACTGGATCCGACCTGGATGCGTACCGCCAGATCGGTGCCTGAATAATGTTTGGCCAGCTCCTGGATGCGCGGCAGGTAATGTTCACGCACCTGATCGACCACAAACGCATTCGGCGCCAGCAATTGCAACTCATCACTGTTTCGGCTGGCCTGAAGGGGTTTCAGCCAGGTGTGGACATCTTCCGCCGGATATTCCTGCTCCAGGCGCTGCAAACATTGCGACCAAACGTTCATGCGGGGTTAAATCTTCTGTGGATAACTCACTCGGTTGACCAGTCTAGCCTGTTGCCTCAGGTTCTGCCAAGCGTTCTGTCACTTGACGGCAAGCCCGTGAAGCCGTTATACTTTCCAGTTCACTACACCCCCTTTTGAACGAGGTGCCGTCATGGCCACCAAACGCACGTACCAGCCCAGCAATCTGAAACGCAAACGCGACCACGGTTTCCGTGCCCGCATGAAAACCGCCGATGGCCGCAAGGTTCTGGCTCGCCGCCGCGCCAAGGGCCGCGCCCGCCTCTGCGTCTAACGCTCCGGCAGCCTCCGGGCTGCCTCTGGCCATGGCCGATCCGTCGCCACAGCCGTTTCCAAAATCCGCACGTTTGCGTGCAGCGCCTGAGTTCCAAGCCGTATTCAAAACGGGCTTGAAGCACTCGGGCGTATTTTTTCGCCTCTATTTCCTGCCCGGAAACACCTCGGCCCGGTTGGGTCTGGCGGTGCCGAAGAAAGCGGTTCCGCTTTCGGTCAGCCGCAACCGACTCAAGCGCCTGTGCCGTGAAGCCTTCCGGGGCGCTCCCAAAATTCCGGGTGATTATGTGTTGGTCGCACAATCCCGTGCTCGGGACGCCACTAATCCCGCCGTCCGCACTGAGCTGAACCGCTTGTTTTCAGCGATTACAAGGACCGACGGCTTGTAAAACAGGCGCACAGCACCCAAACACAGTAAAATTGGCGTCTTGCCCTGCCGCTTGCTGAAACCACCCATGAATCAAACACGCACTTTTCTTCTGATCGCCTGGTTGGCGGTCGCCTTTCTGTTGTTCCAGCAGTGGCAAACCCCGGCGCCGACGCCACCGACACCGGCGGTCAATACCCCAGCAGCGCTAGCGCCAGCCCCGGCTGCCGTCGGCGCGTTGCCAGCATTGCCCGATGCGCCCGTTGCCGGAGCTCCGGCATTGCCGGCGCTGCCCAGCGCCGCAAGTACCCTGCAAACGGTGGAAATCGTCACCGATGTGTACCGTCTGACCGTGGACCTGAAAGGCGTCAGCATCATCCGCGCCGAATTGCTGACCTACCCAATCGAAAAAAAGGCCGGTAGCGCCAATGTCATGCTGCTGGATAACGGCAGCACCGATTTCTTCGTGGCCGAATCCGGATGGCTGACCCGCACGCATACCTCCGAGCCGAACCACAATGCGGTATTCACGACTGCCGATGGCCAGAGCCGATACGAATTGAAATCCGGCCAGGACAGCCTGTCGGTGCCGTTCGTGTGGACCGATGCCAGCGGCATCAGCCTGACCAAAACCCTGGTCCTGCAGCGCGGTAAATTCGAGATTGGCCTCCAGCAGACCCTGCGCAATACCGGCACCGCGCCATGGTCGGGTTTTGCTTACGAACAACTCAAGCGCATTCCGCCGCCGCCGCCGCCGAAACACGCCGGCTTCACCAATCCGGAATCTTTCAGCTTCATCGGTTCGGCCTGGTACGGCGAGCCCGACAAATACGAAAAAATCAGCTTCGCCGATTACTACGATGACGGTGTGATCCAGAGCCCGAACAAGCCGATCACCGATGGCTGGTTCGGCATGCTTCAGCATCACTTCGTAACGGTCTGGCTGCCCGCCAAAGGGGACACCCAGACCTATTCCATCGCCACCGAAGGCCCGTTGTCGCAGGCCTATTATCTGGTGCGCGGCGTTTCCGGCGAAACCGTGCTGGCGCCTGGCGCCAGCCACAGCCGTGAAGATCTCCTGTGGGTCGGCCCGAAAGAACAAAAGCCGATGGCCGGCGTGCATCCGACGCTAGATTTGAGCGTGGATTACGGCATTTTCAGTTTCCTCGCGCAACCCCTGTTCTGGCTGTTGTCCAAGCTGCACGATCTGCTCGGCAATTGGGGCTGGGCCATCATCGCCATCGTCATCGTGCTGAAGGCCCTGCTGTTCCCGTTATCGGCCAAGCAGTACCAGAGCATGGCGAAAATGCGTGCCATCCAGCCACGCATCGAAGCCTTGAAAGAACGCTACGGTGACGACCGACAGAAATTCGCGGTCGCGCAGATGGAGCTGTACAAAAAGGAAAAAATCAATCCGGCCGCCGGTTGTTTGCCGATGCTGATTCCGATTCCGATTTTCCTGGCACTGTACTGGGTGCTGGTCGAATCGGTCGAGCTGCGTCAGGCGCCGTGGATTGGCTGGATCCAGAACCTGACCGACGCCGACCCGTATTTCATCCTGCCGGCACTGAACCTGATCGTCATGTTCCTGACCCAGAAGCTGACGCCGATGCCGGGCATGGATCCGCTACAGAAAAAGATGATGACCTTCATGCCGCTGATCTTCGGCGTGATGATGGCCTTCTTCCCGTCCGGCTTGGTGCTGTACTGGGTGACCAACGGTCTGCTCGGCCTGGCCCAGCAATGGTGGATGACCAAGAAATACGGCACGCACGGTCACCATCCCGCGCCGGCGAAATAATCCGGCGCGTGCGATGACGGACCCGACCGACACCATCGCCGCACTCGCCACCGCGTTCGGTCCGGCCGGCGTCGGCATTGTCCGGGTGTCCGGGCCGAAGGCCCGTGAAATCGGTGAAAGTCTGTGCT
>JBEAYK010000189.1:0-3285 GCA_041159305.1 Pseudomonadota bacterium | reverse complement strand
GCAGCTCAGCGGCTTGCTGAGCGGCACCACCTGCGTGATCAGCGCGCGTGCGTCCAGCCGCCCGCTGCCGAGCATCGCGATCGTGGTCTCGAAATCATCGCGCGTGTAGGCGATCGTGCCATCCTGCAACTGCACCTGAAAGAAGCCGTCGCCCTCAATGGCCATGTCCAGCGCGCGAGCCGGCAGGCCCGTGACGTTTGAGCTTGAAATATCAACTCCAATATCGGGAAACTCGCGCCGGAAATCTCCCAATATCGGAAGAAATTGCTGCTGGAGAATAGAGGGGGGAACATGAATACGCAGCATCCGATGTGCCGATTGGTCATCTCGAATGGCATTCATGGCCTGCTCAATGCGATCCAAGCTCTTTGTCACAACGGGCAGCAATTCGGCGCCAACGTCCGTTAAAGCCAAACGAGAGGCCTCTCGCTCAAACAATTGTTTGCCAAGCAGTTCTTCCAACGCGAGGCGTTGCATTGCCGGATGCCGGCCCGCACGCAGTTCGACCAGGGTGGTGCCGGGCGCGGGTTCGTGGATGGCCTTCAATGCGGCGCCGAAACCGGGCAAGCCGGATTCGCTCAAAAGCGTCTCCGGAATCAACTCGAGATCGACTTCCGGCGGAAGATGCTGCAACGACTGCCGCACCAGCTTACCGAGCGTGGCAGCGCCGATGCCATCGATGTTGCTGTACACCGGATCAAGACGGTCACGACAGATCCCGGCTTGGTCTTCGGTAATGAAACGGTAGCTCGGGTGTACCATCTCGAAACTGTTCGCCCCCAGACGCACCTGACCGTAACAGCGCAGCAGTCTCCCGACCTGAAACTGGCTGGCCTGACTCGACGAATAATGAAAAAAACGCAGTCCGAGCTGGCGCAGGGACTCGTCCTGCACGGTCACTTTCAGCATCGGTCGGAATCGGAACCCGCGCTCGACCGCCGCCACCCGCACCTCGATCTGGGCAGTCTGGCCAAGCTGCAAGGCATCCAGCGTGACAATCAGCGTACGGTCCTCGAAAGCGACCGGTAACTGCAGCCAAAGATCCTGAAGGGTGTCGATCCCGCGTTCGTGAAGCTTGCGGGCGATGGCCGGACCGACCCCATGCAATACCGAAATCGGTTGCCGGGCCTGTGCGCCGAATTCAGGCTTCACAGCCGGGATTCAGCCCAGCACCATCACGGCATCGATTTCCACCCGGGCACCGCGCGGCAAGGCCGACACCTGCACGGTGGAGCGTGCCGGATACGGCACCTGCATGTATTCCGCCATGACCGCATTGACCGCGGCGAAATCGTCGAGATCGGTCAGGAAGATACCGAGCCGGACGATATC
This sequence comes from Pseudomonadota bacterium, assembly GCA_041159305.1. Classification (GTDB taxonomy): domain Bacteria; phylum Pseudomonadota; class Gammaproteobacteria; order Xanthomonadales; family Xanthomonadaceae; genus Arenimonas. The sequence goes on along the minus strand of JBEAYK010000189.1, from coordinate 1,953 downwards.
GGCGAGTGAGCCGCCGGCTGCAGTGCAGACCGCCGTCAGGTTACGGAAAACCTGATGGGTTTGCGCCTCGATGCCGCTTTCAAGCAGGACACCCAAATCGGGCAGCAGCGGAATCTGGCCGGAAAGATAGACGGTCTGGCCGACACGTACGGCCTGCGAATACGGGCCGATCGCGGCCGGGGCTTTGTCGGTTTGGATGATGGTGCGTGACATGCGGGCTTCCTGATGGTTAAAGGCGTTCGACCGAATACACAACGTTCAGACGCCGGGTTCGCCGGATGATTTCGGCCAGATGTTTGCGGTCTTTCACTTCAATGCAGAACACCATGACCGAAATACGGGCATCGCGTTCCTTGTAATTGACCGAATCGATATTGGAATTGCATTCGGCGACGGCGGCCGCGATCTTGGCCAGCGCACCGGGCTTGTTCTCGGTTTCAAAACGCAGCTCGACCCGGAAGTCGCCTTCCACACGGCGATCCCAGGCGATCGGCACCCAGCGCTCCGGATGCTTGCGGTAATCGATGATGTTCGGGCAGTCCAGCCGGTGCACGACCACGCCTTTACCGGCGGTCAGATAACCCATGATGTCATCGCCGGGAATCGGATAACAGCAGGTCGAGAACGTGAGCACCCCGCGTTCGCTGCCATTGATCAGAATCTCTTCCTGACGCGCGATCGGCGCATCCGGCCCGAGCAGCGAGGATTGGTTCGGTTGCAGGGCCCGCGCGACCTGGTCCGGCATGCGGTTGCCGAGCGCGATATCCGCCAGCAACACTTCCAGACGCGGGTAGCGGTTTTCATTGAGGAACTGCTGCAGCTGGGGGGCGGAAACGTTATCGAGCGAGGTTTCCAGCAACTCCAGTGCGCGATCCAGCATGCGATGGCCGAGATTGACCGCGTCTTCGTGTTCGATGCGCTTCAGGAAATGCCGGATGGAGGTGCGGGCTTTCGAGGTCACCACGAACTCCAGCCAGTTCGGGCTGGGATTGGCCGAGGGCGCAGTAATGATCTCCACGGTCTGCCCGCTGAGCAGCTTGGTACGAATCGGCACCAAACGGCGATCGACGCGCGCTGCCACGGTGTGATTGCCCACATCGGTATGCACGGCGTAGGCGAAATCAAGCGGGGTGGCGTTTTTGGGCAGCGCAAGAATCTCGCCTTTCGGAGTGAAGATGTACACCTCGTCCGGGAACAGGTCGATTTTTACGTTTTCGAGGAACTCGAGCGATGGCAGGGCGAAATCGTCGCTGTTGATCAGCCCGTTGACCCAGCTCTGCGCGCGCGCCTGGGCATTGCTGCTGGCGGCGCCGCGGTTCTTGTAGATCCAGTGCGCGGCGATGCCACGCTCGGCCACGATGTCCATTTCCTCGGTACGGATCTGCACCTCGACCGGGGACCCGAGCGGACTGAACAACAGGGTGTGCAGGCTCTGGTAACCGTTGGCTTTGGGAATGGCGATGAAATCGCGGAAGCGCCCATCCAGCGGTTTCATCAGCGTGTGCACGGCGCCGAGCGCGTGATAGCACTGCATGACCTTCTTGACCACGATGCGGAAACCGAACACGTCCATCACTTCGTTGAACTTCTTGTGCTCGTCGCGCATCTTTGAATACACGCTCCACGGACCCTTGACCCGCGACACCAGCCGGAATGGAATGTTTTCGACGGCGATGCGCTGGGCCAGACGCGCCTCGATGGTCGCCATCGCCTCGCGGCGCAAGACCGGCTGGTTGGCAAGCTGTTTCGCGATGACCTGATACCGCAGGGGGTACAGGGCCTTGAACCCGAGGTTCTGCAGTTCGGCCTTGACCACATTGATGCCGAGGCGTTGCGCGATCGGCGCGTAGATTTCCAGGGTTTCCCGGGCGATGCGCCGGCGCGATTCTGCGCTCTTGGACTCCAGGGTACGCATGTTATGCAGACGGTCAGCCAGCTTGATCAGGATGACGC